>NZ_JABXEO010000085.1:0-36035 GCF_013372585.1 Myxococcus sp. AM010 | reverse complement strand
ACAGGGCCCCCGCCACCTCCCACCTCTTCATCGTCAACCCGCTCCACCATGGCGGGGCCATGACTCCGCCATGGTGGAGCGGGTTGACGATGAAGAGGTGGGAGGTGGCGGGGGCCCTGTCGTAGGGAATGGCCTGGGCGCCGCGCTCCAGCTTCAGCAGGGCACTGGCGAGCGCGTCCGGGTCGCCCGCCAGCTCGGCGCCCGTCTGGTCCGCCCCGTACTCCCGTGAGCGGCTGACCGCGAGCTGGAGCAGCGTGGCGGCGATGGGCGCCACCAGCAGCAGGCCCAGGTTGGCGAAGGCGCTCCCCAGGCCGCCGCGCTCGTCGTCGCCTCGGCTGAGCATGGAGCCGCCGAACCAGAAGAGCATCTGCGCGGCGTAGCTGATGATGCCGGCCAGGGTCGCCGCCACCGTTCCGATGAGGGTGTCCCGGTTGCGCACGTGGCCCAGCTCATGGGCCAGCACGCCTTCCAGCTCGCGCCGGTCCAGCAGCTCCATCAGCCCCGCCGTCACCGCGATGGCGGCGTGGCTCGGGTTGCGGCCCGTGGCGAAGGCGTTGGGGGCTGGCGTGGGGAGCATGTAGACCTTGGGCTTCGGCATGCCCGCGCGGGAGGCCAGCCGCGCCACCATGTCGTGCAGCCAGGGCGCCTGCTCGTAGGGCAACGGCCGGGCGCCGTGGATGGCCAGGGCAATCCGGTCGCTGAACCAATAGGAGCCGAAGTTCATCACCACTGCGAAGACGCCGGCGAAGAGCAGGCCTCGCGGGCCGCCCAGGCGGTCGCCGATGACGAGCACCAGGGCCGTGAGCCCGGCCAGCAGCACGGTCGTCTTGAGCGCGTTGCCCAGCCGGTGCCAACCGCCTCCGCCGTGCAGCGCTGGCCGGTCCGCGCCGGCGTGGGAAGAATGGAGCGCCATGGCCGCCTCGTTTCCGGAGGCCCGCGGGGCCCTCTGGAAACGTAACCAAGGGCGCGGGCTCGGCAACGACGAGGGACGGCGCCTGGTGGGCCGCCGCGCCTGGGCCACTCCGCCGGCATGGACGGCACCCGGCGCCGTCGTCAGCGGGCCGGGCCTTACGGACGCTCGGCCGTCGCGCCGCGCAGCGGAGCGCGCAAGCGGATGGGCGGTGAGTCCGGCGCGGGGCGGATCCACTGCTTGGGCGCGAGGCTGTCCACCTCCCGCGCGAGGTCCACGTCGGGGTCCACCAGCAGCTCCGCGGGGCGGCCGTTGAGCGACACCTGCGCGTCGACGTGGACCTGGACGCGGCCCTTGCCCCGCGCCTCGAAGTCCCGGGCGATGTGCCGCGCCAGTTGGAGGATGAGGTCCGGCTGCACCGACATCTCCCGCTCCTGGAGGCGGGTGAGGTACTGGCTGGGCGCGACGTGCCATTCCCGGTCCGACGCCGGGTCGCGGACGATGAACGTCACGCTGCCGTTCTTCTCGCGCGCCATCACCCGCCAGGAGAAGCGCATGCCCTGCTCGTGCCACAGGACATTGCCGCCGTAGAGGTGGGTGCGCAGCGGAATGGCGACCTGCACGACGGCGTAGGTCAGGGCCAGGCCGAGCGCCACCTGGCCCCTCCAGCCGGGAGCGCTCAGGGGGGGCGTCACGGGCCTCGCGGAGGCGGCCGAAGTCGCGGCGGACGTCCGGGCGAGGCGGGCGCGCAGTCCGTGCAACAGCCGCCGTGGCCAGGAGGCTTCGAAGAAGACCAGGGCCCCGGTGACCATGATGACGGGGAACATGCCAATGGGGAACAGCGCGGAGGTGGCCGCGTGGAACCCGAGCACCACGGCATAGGCGAAGGGCCGCAGCTTCCGGGTGAGGAGGAAGGCGACGATGGTGGTGTCGAAGAGGAAGCCCGACCAGGCCGCGACGTAGGCGACCCAGGGCTCGTCGAGCATGGGGCCGACGACGGGCAGGCTCGTCCGCGCCGACAGCCAGATGCTGAGCGGCTGGGCATGGAGCAGCCAGTCACCCGTCAGCTTCGCCAGCCCCGCGAAGACGTACACCACCCCCACCTGGAAGCGCAGCAGCAGCGTGCACCACGAGGGCAGCCAGTCCCGGCGCAGCGCGGGCTTTCGCCATGCATCCACCGAGAAGGCCCGGTGCGCCGGTACGAAGAGCATCAGCCCCAGGAGCAGGCTCACCAGGTAGTAGTGGTTGAGGTAGTTGCTGACGTCCACGAGCTGGACGTAGGTGAAGGCGACGAACAGCAGGCCCACCGCCACGCGGTAGAAGAGGCCCGCCGCCATGCAGAGCCCGAGCAGCGCGAGCACCGCGAAGACGGCGTGCATCCACGGCGCCGGCAGCGCGGGCACCCAGCCGAAGCCCCAGTAGGTGAAGTGGAAGCGGGGGCCGGTGAACAGCACGTCCACCCAGCCGTAGGCGAGGAACCGGACCGCTGAAACGAAGACGAGCAGTCCGAGCGCCACGCGGAACGCCACCAGCGCCGCGATGTCTCGCGGCGCCAGCAGCACCTCCCAGAGGCGCCCGGACACGGAGCGCTCGACGGTCGTCACCTCAGTCATTGTCCCCTTCGACGGACTGGGGCAGCTCCAGGTCCAGCACGGTGACGAGCTCCGTCTTGAGCACGTCCGTCACGCCCTTGATGGCGTCGTACATCGCACGCATCGCGGCCTTGTCCTGCGCCAGGACCGTCGCCAGGTCTTCACCCGGAACGGCCTCGATGCCCGCCGCCGCCGCCGCGTTGCGCTCGCGCACCTTCGCCGCCAGCGCGTCGGCGCCCGAGGCCTCGAGCAGGTCGTCGAAGCCCGTGCCGGAGAAGTCCTCGCCGCAGCCTTCCGTGATGCGCCGGTAGCCCACCAGGTTGGCCCGGAGGTTCGCCTTCGAGCGCGCCGCGAACTGTGACTCCAGGTGTTCAGGGCAGGTGGACGTGGCGCAGTCGCGCAGCGCCAGCGGCCGTGCCACCTTGAGGTCCTTCACCTCGCGCTCGAGGTAGAAGATGGCATCGCTCAGGGAGTTCAACGCCGCCTGCGTGGAGGGGTACACGGCGTTGCCGGAGCCCGCCGTCGTCAGCGTCTGTGCGAAGTTGCCCTGGTCCGCGGCCCACGCGTTCACCAGCGCGTCCGCGCGGCGGTGGATGTCTTCGGCCACCACGGCGGCGTAGGCCCGCTTGCGCTCGGCCCGCTCGTCCGCGGACAGCGCCGCCCACGAGCCTTGGGACACGATGACGGAGGTGCCCGGGCAGGCGGTGTCGTTGCCCTCGAAGAAGAGCAGGTACTCCAGCGCGTACAGGCCGCGGCGGCTCACCAGCGCGCTGTCGAAGCCCGCCGACTCGTAGCTGCGGTTGACGAGCTGCTCCTCGATGGCGCACCGGCTGACCAGGGGCCACGAGTAGATGTTGTCGCGAATCTCCGCGCCGCCCGGGAGGCTGCGGGGCGCGGCGGGACCGAACTGCATCACCTCCGCCACCTGCCACACGTCCATGGCCTGGTGGTAGGCCGCGCGCGCGGCGTCTCGCGTGGTGGCATCCGGCGTGGCCGCGTGGGCCGCGACGGCGCTCTGCAGCGTGGTGGCCGCCGTCTGGAACTCACGGGCCGTCTGCAGCACACAGGCCCCGGACGACTCCAGCAGCGCGGCGCGCGTCGCGGCCACCGTGCCGTCGGGGTTCTCCGTACCGGCGTCCGGCGGAGCCCCCGTGTCCGACTTGCAGGCCGACAGTGAAAGGAGCGCGGGAACCACGAGCGCGATGGCGCTCGCACGCAGGACGGAGAGGGGGCGCGATGACTCGGTGTTCATGGCCCGGCTCGGTAACACGCCGATGTTGTTAATGACAATCAACTTCAAGATTTCGACGTCCTCGGTTCACGACTGCACGGGATGTTTGTTGACCCTTCCCGTTCTTCTGGGGTAGGAGGCTGTCGCGACGAAACTGATAACGATTATCGTTTGCAGTTCGAGAAGTTCCCGAGGAGGGGAAGACATCATGTTGAAGACGGTAAAGCACCGCGGCTTCCTGGTGCGTGGGGCCGCGCTGGCGCTCACGCTGGCGTGCATGACGGGTTGTGGCGACGACGAGCCCACGCCGACCCCGACGCCCGACGCGGGCACCCAGGCGGACGCCGGGACGACCCCGGACTCGGGCACGAACCCGACGCCTGACGCGGGCACCGGCCCGCTGGACAGCGACATCGCGGTGGTCCGCTTCAACGAGGATGGTACGCACGACACGACGTTCGGCGCGGGCGGCGTGACGCACGTGGACTTCGGCACCGGCCGCGACGGCACGCGTGACTCGCTGTGGGACGTGCGCGTGGACGCCACGGACCGCATCGTGCTGTTCGGCAACAAGCGCGCGGACGGCACGCGCGCGGACACCGACCGCGTGGTGGCCCGGTTGACGGCGACGGGCGCGCTGGACACGACGTTCGGCTCGGCCCAGACGCCCAACGGGTTCAGCGTCCTCAACCTGTCCAACCTGAACGACGGCATGCGCTACGGCTTCATCCAGCCGGACGGGAAGATCATGACGTCCGGCTACACGTCCATGCCCACGGGCGTGGGGGCGCAGGCGGCCAACCGCATCGTGCTGCAGCGCCTGAACGACGACGGCAAGGCGGACGACACCTTCGGCTGGAAGGGCGTCGTGACGTCCGCGCCGTTCCAGGCCCAGAGCGAGAACAACCCGGAGTGGGGCATGGCCGAGGCCTACGCCGCGGGCATGCAGTCCAACGGCAGCTACGTGACGACCGGCTACGGCCGCTCCGCGTCCTCCGGCGCGGTGGACCTGGTGTCCTTCCGCTACACCGCCACGGGCGCGCTGGACCCGACGTGGGGCATTGGCGGCTCGGTGGTGCTGGACCTGGCCGGTGACAACGACCGCGGCCGCAACCTGGTCGTCCTGAACGACGACCGCGTCCTGCACGTGGGCAGCGCCACGCCCAGCGCGCAGAACATCCAGGCCCTCCTCCTGATGCAGACGCCGGACGGCCAGCCGGACACGACCTTCGCGCCGGAAGGCTACAAGACCTACGGCTTCGAGCGTCCGGAGCAGGCCTTCTTCGGCGTGGCCAAGTCGGCGGACGGCAACTGGGCGGCCGCGGTGGGTTACCGTTCCGGTGGCAGCGGGAACGTCGACGCCATCCTGGCCATCATCCCGACGGGTGGCACGGGCACGGAGGTGGTCAAGGCCACGCCCATCTCCGCCACGGAGGACGACCGCTTCTGGTCCGTCACCTTTGACTCGCAGAACCGCATCTACGCGGCGGGCTTCGTGACCGAGGGTGGCGACAACCAGATGGTGGTGGCGCGCTTCACCACCGATGGCAACCTGGACCCGACCTTCGGCACCGGCGGCATCGCGAAGATCAACGTCGCGACCGCGGCCACCGAGGAGGCCGCTCGCGGCATCGCCATCCAGACGGATGGAAAGATCGTCATCGGCGGTCCCGTCGAGAAGCAGTAATCGCTGACGCAGTGTAGAAGCAGGAGCCGGGGAGGGCGGTCCGCGCGCGGGCGGGCCATCCTCCCCGGCTCCTGGCTTTTTGAGTCGTCGGACATCCCGGTCGAGACAAGGTCGAAACGCTTCAGATGGCACTGTTCGAGCAGAAGCTGATGTGGGCGCGGAGCTGGGCACTTCCGGCGCTCTTGCTGGCATGGGCCTCCCCGGCCGCGGCGCAGTCCGAGCCGCCCCAGGACGCCGCCGCGGTTCCCGAGCCGTCGCAGGTGCAGGACGCCGCCGCCGTGGTTCCCGAGCCGTCGCAGGTGCAGGACGCCGCCGCCGTGGTTCCCGAGCCGTCGCAGGTGCAGGACGCCGCCGCCGCCGAGGCGCCGCAGCTGGCCGAGCCCGCGCAGGCGCCCGTGGGCGACGCGCCGCTGGCCACCGAGCCCCCCGCGAGCGAGCCGCTGGTGCTGGAGCCCTCGCCCGAGGCGGTGGAGAAGAAATTCGAGAGCGTGGTGGTGGGCACCTCGGAGGCGCGCACGAGCGGCTCCATCCACGTGCTCAAGCCCGCGCAGTTGGAGCGCTTCGAGCGCGATGACCCGGCCGCCATCCTCCAGACGGTGCCCGGTGTGTACTCCCGCGGCGAGGACGGCTTCGGCCTGCGGCCGAACGTGGGCCTGCGCGGCGTCAATCCGGACCGCAGCAAGAAGGTCACCCTGCTGGAGGACGGAGTCCTCTTCGGCCCCGCGCCGTACTCCGCGCCGGCGGCCTACTACTTCCCGCTGGCCACGCGCATGCAACGCATCCGCGTGCTCAAGGGGCCCTCGGCCATCCAGCAGGGACCGCAGACGGTGGGCGGCTCCGTGGAGTTCCTCACCCGGGACATCCCCGCCTCCGAGTCCGCCTGGCTGGACGTGGCGGGCGGCGAGTACCTCTACGGCAAGGCCCACGGCGTCTTCGGCGCCAGCACCGAGCGCGCGGGCTTCCTGCTTGAAGGCGTCCACCTGCGCAGTGACGGCTTCAAGGAGCTGGACACCGTGGGCGGCGACACGGGCTTCTCCCGCAACGAGTGGATGGCCAAGGGCCGCTACCTGCTCGTCCCCGAGGGCCCGGTGCGCCAGACGCTCCAGCTCAAGCTGGGCTACTCGGACGAGGACTCGAACGAGACGTACCTGGGCCTGAGCAGCGCGGACTTCGCCGCCGCGCCGCTGCGCCGCTACGTCGCGAGCGCCCTGGACCACATGAAGTGGCACCGCACGCAGGTGGTGCTCAGCCACGAGCTCGAGGCGGGCGGGCTGGCCGTGACGACGTCCGTCTACCGGCACGACCTGAGCCGGGCGTGGCGCAAGGTGAACCGCTTCCGCGGCGCCTCCATCGCCAGCGTGCTGGCGGACCCCACGAGCGCGCGCAACGCCATCTACTACGGCGTCCTCACCGGCGAGCAGGACACGTCGTCCACCCAGGACGCGCTGCTCATCGGCCCCAACGACCGCACCTACGTGTCCCAGGGGCTCCAGAGCGTCGCCCGCTGGACGGCCACCACGGGGCCGCTGAGCCACAACCTCGAGCTGGGCGCGCGCTTCCACTACGACAGCATCCGCCGCCTCCACACCGAGGACGCCTTCCTGATGCAGGGCGGCCAGCTCGTGCGGACCAGCGAGCCCACGTACACCACGGCCGACAACAAGGACTCCACGCACGCCCTCGCCCTGCACGCGACGGACGCCATCGGCTGGGGCCCGCTGGTGCTGACGCCGGGTGTGCGCATGGAGATCATCCGCTCGGCCTCGCGGAACCACCTGACGGGCACCGAGGCGAGCGGCGCGGTGGAGGTGCTCATGCCGGGCATGGGCGTCTACGGCGCGTTGACGCACGAGCTGGGCCTGTTCGCGGGCGCCTATCGTGGCTTCTCGCCCCCGGCGCCTGGACAGCCGGACGTGGTGCTGCCGGAGAAGAGCATCAACTATGAGGCTGGCGCGCGGTGGACCCGCAGGGGCGAGCGCTTCGAGGCGGTGGGCTTCTTCAACGACTACTCGAACCTCACCGACATCTGCACGTTCTCCAGCGGCTGCCTCAACGACGACCTGGATCGGCAGACGGACGCGGGCAAGGCCTTCATCTACGGCCTGGAGGTCTTCGGCGAGAAGACCTTCCGCCCGGGCGGTGGCGTGACGTTCCCCGTCTCGCTGTCCTACACCTTCACGCGCACGCGGCTGCGCGAGGACTTCCAGTCGGCGGACCCGCAGTTCGGCGACGTGCGCGCGGGCGACGAGCTGCCCTACGTGCCCCGGCACCAGCTCTACGCCACCGCGGGTGTGGAGACGGCGTGGGGCGGCCTGGCCCTGAGCGCCTTCTACGTGGACGCCATGCGCGAGCAGGCGGGGCAGGGCGAGGCGCCTCCGGAGCAGCGGACGGACGCGCTGCTGACGTTCGACGTCAACGCGAGCTGGCACTTCTCCCGCTGGGGGCAGCTGTACCTCAGCGCGCGCAACATCCTGGACGAGCAGGCCGTGGTGTCGCGCCGTCCCTACGGGGCGCGGCCCAACGCGCCTCGGACCGTCATCGTGGGCGTCAAGATGGGCATCTAGAGGTAGAAGCGGTCCGTCACGCCCGCGGTGCGCTGAAGGATGGCGCTCCAGCCCAGCCACAAGGCGATGCCGCTGGCATCCGCCTTCGCTTCCGCCCCCAGGGCGCCCAGCGAGCCCGTGCACCCGGCCAGGGTGAAAAGTCCTGAATCGGTCAGGTGGGTGAGGAGGGCGCGCAACGTGGGCATCCCGCGCGACTCGAAGCGGTGGGTGACGTCGTCGCGACCCGTGAAGTCCGGGTCGTCGAGCGCCCCATCGAGGAAGCGCTCCAGGGCCCACCAGAAGAGGTACACCTCCGCCCTGCGGCCAGACGCCACGGCCGCGGCGGCGATGGACAGGCCCTGATGCACGCGGTCGTAGTCGCCGCTGTGCAGGAAGACAACCACGTGGGTCGGGGAGGGGCTCACGCCGCGCTCATACCGCCCACAAGGCGCCAGCGTCCACCCACACGCCGGGGCTGACCGCCCGGGCCCTTTGGCTTGCGCCTTGGCCGCCGTGCTTGCTAGGAAACCTCGGTCATTCGGGCACTTACGCGCCGTGGCACCCTGGGCGAACCGGACTCCAACGAGATGGGCGAAGACCTCACAGCCAGACGCAAGGACGCGCATCTCGACCTTTGCGCCACGGGCGACGTCGAACCCACCGGAAACAGCACCCTGCTGGAGTGCGTCAAGCTGGTGCACTGCGCGATGCCGGAGATGGCCGTGGAGGACGTGGACCTGTCCACGACCTTCCTGGGCAAGCGGCTGCGCTCCCCGCTGCTCGTCACCGGGATGACGGGTGGGACGGAGCGTGCGGGCGCGGTGAACCGCGACCTGGCGCTGCTCGCCGAGCGCCACGGCCTGGCCTTTGGTGTCGGCAGCCAGCGCGCCATGTCGGAGGACGCCTCGCGGGCCGCGTCCTTTCAGGTGCGGCAGGTGGCGCCCACGGTGGCGCTGCTGGGCAACATCGGGATGTTCCAGGCCATCCGGCTGGGCGTGGACGGAACGCGCCGGCTGGTGGACGGTATCGGCGCGGACGGGCTGGCGCTGCACCTCAACGCGGGGCAGGAGCTGACGCAGCCGGAAGGCGACCGGGACTTCCAGGGCGGCTACCGCGTGGTGGAGCTGCTGGTGGGGGCCTTTGGCGACCGGCTGCTGGTGAAGGAGACGGGCTGCGGCATTGGCCCGGACGTCGCGCGGCGGCTGGTGGACCTGGGCGTGCGCAACCTCGACGTGTCCGGCCTGGGCGGGACGTCCTGGGTGCGCGTGGAACAACTTCGCGCGTCGGGCGTACAGGCACAGTTGGGAGCGGAGTTCAGCGCGTGGGGCATCCCCACGGCGGCGGCGTTGGCCACCGTGCGCCGGGCCGTGGGCCCGGACGTCCACCTGGTGGCGAGCGGCGGCCTCCGCACGGGACTGGACGCCGCCAAGGTGCTGGCGCTGGGCGCGAACCTGGCCGGCATGGCGCTGCCGTTGTTCCGCGCGCAGCAGGCGGGCGGGCTCGTGGCGGCGGAGGCGGCGCTGGAGGTCATCCTGGCCAGCCTGCGGCAGGCGCTGGTCCTGACGGGTAGCAGAAGCTGCGCTGAACTGAGACAGCGGCCCCGGGTGGTCACCGGAGAGTTGAAGGATTGGTTGGCGGCGCTGTAGAGGGTGGCCGCGCCGAAGTCTGGAAGGAAGAACATGTCTGACACCGTGACGTCCCGGCTCCCCGGGTTCCACAAGCTGCCGATGGAGGAGCGCCACGCGCACCTCTCCCGCATGTTCCAGCTCACGCCCGAGGACCTGCAGCAGCTCTTGGGCTCGGAGGCGCTCCAGCCTGTCCTGGCGAACCAGATGATTGAGAACGCGGTGGGGACCTTCTCCCTGCCGCTGGGCCTGGGCCTGAACCTCCAGGTCAACGGGCGCGACTACCTGGTGCCCATGGCGGTGGAGGAGCCGTCGGTCGTGGCGGCGGTGTCCTTCGCGGCGAAGATTGTCCGGGAGTCGGGCGGCTTCATCGGCGAGGCGGACCCGTCGCTGATGATTGGCCAGGTGCAGGTGTCGCGCTACGGCGACCCGACGGTGGCCACGGAGCGCATCCTGGCGCACAAGGAGCAGCTCCTCGCGCTGGCCAACAGCTTCCACCCGGCCATGGTGGCGCGTGGCGGCGGGGCGAAGGACGTCGAGGTTCGCGTGCTGCCGGCCCCGGAGGGCCCGCGCGGCGAGCCGCTGCTCATCGTCCACCTCATCGTCGACGCCCAGGAGGCGATGGGGGCCAACCTCATCAACACCATGGCGGAGGGCGTGGCGCCGCTCGTCGAGCAGATTACGGGCGGCAAGGTGTATCTGCGCATCCTCTCCAATCTGGCGGACCGCCGGCTGGCGCGCGCCATGTGCCGCATTCCCATCCCGCTGCTGGCGGACTTCGAGATGCCGGCCGAGGAGATCGCCGAGGGCATCGCCCAGGCCAGCCGCTTCGCGGAAGCCGACCCGTACCGCGCCGCCACGCACAACAAGGGCGTGATGAACGGCATTGACGCGGTGGCCATCGCCACGGGGCAGGACTGGCGCGCCATTGAAGCGGGCGCGCACGCGTTCGCCTGCCGCAACGGGCAGTACCGGCCGCTGTCCACCTGGTACCTGGAAGAGGGGCACCTGGTGGGTCGCATCGAGCTGCCCATGGCGCTGGGGACGGTGGGCGGGCCCATCAAGATCCACCCGGGCGTGCAGATGGCGCTCAAGCTGATGCAGACCTCGTCGGTGCGCGAGCTCGCCATGGTGTTCGCGGCGGTGGGCCTGGCGCAGAACTTCGCGGCGCTTCGGGCGCTGGGCAGCGTGGGCATCCAGAAGGGCCACATGGCGATGCACGCGCGCTGCGTGGCGGTGACGGCGGGCGCGCGGGGCGACTGGGTGGAGAAGATCGCCAACCTGCTGGTGAAGGCGGGCCACGTGAAGGTGGAGAAGGCCCGCGAGCTGCTGGCCAGCCTCCCCGCCGAGGATGCCGCGGCCGCGACCGGCACCACTGTCTGACGCCGTGGCGCCTCGTTCTGAATCCATGTCGGCCTTTGGCGCCGGCAAGGTCATCCTGTTGGGTGAGCACAGCGTCGTGTACGGGCACCCGGCCCTGGCCGGCCCGTTGTCGCAGGGCGTGACGGCGCGCGCCGTGCCCGCCAAGGCGTGTCAGCTCGCGTTGCCCTCCACGCTCAGCCGTCCGCAGCGGGCGCAGCTCACGGCGGCGTTCGCCCGGGCCGCGGAGGTGACGGGCGCGCCGCCGGTGAAGGTGTCGCTGGAGGCGGACCTGCCGCTGGCGGTGGGGCTGGGGAGCTCGGCGGCGCTGTCGGTGGCGTGCGCGCGGTTGCTGCTCCAGGCGGCGGGGAAGGTGCCCACGCCGAAGGACGCGGCGCGTGTGGCGTGGGCGATGGAGCAGGAGTTCCACGGCACGCCGTCCGGGGTGGACCACACCACCAGCGCGGCGGAGCAGCTTGTGTTGTACCGGCGCAGGCCGGGGGCCGCGAAGGGGACGGGGCAGGTGGTGGAGAGCCCCAGGCCCTTGCACGTGGTGGTGACGCTCGCGGGTGAGCGCAGCCCCACGAAGAGGACGGTGGGCGCGCTGCGCGAGCGGCAGGCCCGCTGGCCGTCGCGCTACGAGCGCCTGTTCGCGGAGATTGGTCGGGTGTCCTCGGAGGGCGCGAAGGCGGTGGCGGCGGGAGACTTGGAGGCGCTGGGCGACGCGATGAACGTCAATCAGGGCCTGCTCTCGGCGCTGGGCCTGTCGTCGCCGCCGTTGGAAGAGATGATCTACCGGTTGCGGGAGCTGGGGGCGCTGGGCGCCAAGCTGACCGGAGCCGGTGGAGATGGTGGGGCCGTCATTGGCCTGTTCCTGGAGCCCAAGCCCGTGGTGACGAAGCTCACCCGGCTGGGCGTGCGCTGCTTCAGCAGCCAGCTCGCGGGACCGCGGGCGTCGTGAGTCCTCCCATGAAAGCCACAGCTCTGGCGCATCCCAACATCGCCCTGGTGAAGTACTGGGGGAAGCGGGACGACGCGCTGATTCTTCCGCATCAGTCCAGCCTGTCCCTCACGCTGTCGCCGCTGTCGGTGACGACGACGGTGGAGTTCGGCGCCGCGAGCGACCAGGTGGAGCTCAACGGGCACACCGCGAAGGGCCGCGAGCGCGACCGCGTGCTGCGCCTGTTGGAGTTGGTGCGCGCACAGGCGAAGGGCGAGCTGGGCCCCGCGAAGGTGGTGTCGCGCGGGGACTTCCCCATGGCGGCGGGCCTGGCCAGCAGCGCGGCGGGCTTCGCGGCGCTGGCGGTGGCGGGGCGCGCGGCGGCGGGGCTGCCGTCGGAGCCGCGGGCGGCCAGCATCCTGGCGCGCCTGGGCAGCGGCTCGGCGTGCCGGAGCGTGCAGGGTGGGTTCTGCGAGTGGCAGCGCGGCGAGCGTCCGGATGGTGAGGACAGCTTCGCGGTGCAGCGCTTCGACGCGGCGCACTGGCCGGACGTGCGCATGGTGGTGGCGATTCTCGACCGCGGCGAGAAAGAGGTGAAGTCGCGGGACGGGATGAAGCACACGGTGGACACCAGCCCGTACTACCCGGCGTGGGTGAAGGACGCCGAGGCGGAGGTGGTGCAGGTGCGCGAGCACATCGCCCGGCGGGATTTGCAGGCCCTGGGTGAGCTGTGTGAGCGCAACGCGTGGCGGATGCACGCGACGTCCTTCGCGGCGAATCCGCCGCTGAGCTACATGAACGCCGGGACGTTGGCGCTCATCCAGCACCTGAAGGAGCAGCGCAAGAAGGGCATCCCGGTGTGGTTCACGCTGGACGCGGGACCGAACCCGGTGCTGCTGACGGACGCCGCGCACGAGGTGGCCGCGGAGGCGCTGGCCCGCGCGTGCGGCGCGGTGGACGTGATTCGCTGCGTGCCGGGTGGGGACGCGGAGCTGAAGGCGGAGCACCTCTTCTGATGGAGCGGGCCCTCTCCGCGCCGGGGAAGCTGTTCCTCTCGGGTGAGTACGCCGTGCTGTGGGGCGGCGTGGCGCGGTTGGCGGCTGTGGCGCCACGCACGTCCGCGTACGTCCGCCGCCGTGCGGATGCCCGGGTGCACGTGTGCCTGGAAGAGGGCACGCTCGCGGGGAGCACCACGCCGCTGGGCGTGCGCTGGGAGCGGGAAGTCCCGGCGGGGTTCGCCTTCGTGGCGCGGGCGCTGGACGAGGCCCTGCGCGCGCATGGACGCGCGAGTCAGGGTTTCGACCTGGCGGTGGCGCCGTCCGCGGTGGGGCCGAACGGGCAGAAGCTGGGCATGGGCGGCAGTGCGTGCGCGACGGTGCTGGCGGCGGAAGGCGCGCGCTATGTGCTGGAGGAGCGCTACGACGCGCTGAAGCTGGCTTTGTTGGCGCACACGCTGGGGCAGGGCGGGAAGGGCAGCGGCGGGGATGTGGCGACGAGCTTCGCTGGAGGTGTGCTGCGATACCGGCGCTACGACGTGGCGCCGTTGATGGAGGCGAGCAACACCGGGCGGCTGCGCGCGGCGCTGGCCGAGTCTCCGTCGGTGGACGTGTGGCGGCTGCCTTCGCCCCGGGTGTCCATGGCGTATGCCTTCACGGGCGAGAGCGCCTCGACGCGGGTGCTGATTGGCCAGGTGGAGGCGCGGCTGGAGGAGGCGGGCCGCCAGAGCTTCGTGGAGCGCTCGGACACGCTGGGCCACGCGATTGAGGACGGGCTGAGCGGCGGTGACTTCCGGGCCTTCTCGGAGGCCGTGAAGGCGCAGCACGCGCTGCTGCTGGAACTGGGGCCGCTGGAGACGGAAGGCATGCGCCGGGTGCTGGCGCTGGCCGCGACCTACGGTGCGGCGGGCAAGCTGTCCGGGGCGGGTGGCGGGGACGGCTGTATTCTGTTCGCCCCCGATGCGCAGGTGCGGGCGGAGATGTGCAAGGGATTGGAAGCCCGCGGCTTCCACACGTTGCTCCTGGATGCGGAACCCGGCGTGCGTGGCGAGGCCCAGGTGGCTCCCCGACTGCGGACCTGGGTCGACGCTCTAACCTGAGCGCGTCTCTTCAACGCCACCCAGCCACCTGACTCTTAGGCAAAGGTCAAACCCACCGTCCCTTCGGTGTCTCCACTCCGAGTGTGGGTTGGCGTGGACCCATGTCTCGGTAGATGCCGTGGTTGGTAGTGAAGTGATAGGATAGCTAAACCCCGCGCCATCCTGACAAATTTCCAGCGGCATGCTCTATTTGTCGAAAAGTGGACGCTTTGGCTTGGGGCTTGAGGGCGCATTCTATGTGGTGTCATTTGGTTAATGTCATGCGCGCCGGGATGGCGGGAACTGTTCTGGCATTCATTTTCTTGTCGGCTTCCGCATATGCAGAATGTTTCCCTGCGCTTGGTCAAGGTACAGGTACTCTGACGACGGTTTGCGTGGGGCCCAATGGCGAATGTCCTGTTTCGATGCGCCAATGTGTGAATGGCCAGTGGGCTAATGAAATCAATGCTTCAGTTGAAGTGTGTAACGGGCTTGATGACGATGGTGATGGTCTAATTGATGAAGATGGCGTCTGTCGATCGGACACGCTCACATGTGAATGTCAGCCGGGCACATGCGCGCAGCTCGGGTTAAACTGTGGTTCCGTTCCAGATGGATGCGGAGGGGCACTTGATTGTGGTGGGTGCCCTGCTGGCCAGGCTTGTGGCGCTGGCGGTACTCCCAACGTCTGCGGGCTTGGCAACGGCTGTATCCCTGCTGCACCATCGAGTGCTTGTGTAGGCAAGAACTGCGGGCTGGTCGCAGACGGATGCGGAGGGCTGCTGAGTTGCGGCACATGCAGTGGTAACGACTCGTGTGGTGGCGGTGGAACGCCTAACGTCTGTGGCTGCACCTCCATCTCCGAATCCTTCGCATGTACTGGGCGAAACTGCGGACAGGTGTCCAATGGCTGTGGTGGCACGTATGATTGCGGGAGCTGTGTAGGCCCACAGACGTGTGGAGGTGGGGGGACTGCCAATGTGTGCGGATGTTCGCCGATTCCCAAGGCCACGGCGTGCGAGGGCAAGAACTGCGGGCAGGTGCCCAACGGTTGTGGTGGCACGTATGACTGCGGGAGTTGTGTAAGCCCACAGACGTGTGGAGGTGGGGGGACTGCCAATGTGTGCGGATGTTCGCCGATTCCCAAGGCCACGGCGTGCGAGGGCAAGAACTGCGGGCAGGTGCCCAACGGCTGTGGTGGCACGCATGACTGTGGCTCTTGCAGTGGAGTCAATTCATGCGGCGGTGGAGGAATACCGAATGTTTGTGGGTGCACGCCCATGCCTGCATCTGTGGCTTGTGCGCTAGTCGAACGCGAGTGTGGACCGAGCAATGATGGCTGCGGCGGAATCGTCAACTGCGGCTCGTGCTCAAGCGGGAACATCTGCCAGGCTGGCGTATGTGTGGAGCGGTAGCGGGCGTCTCGAAAGTTTTTGGGCTGGTTGGGATGGCGTGTTGATTTTTGGGGTTTGATATATGAGTTCAAGAGAATTTGACGTGGTTCAGGGTGGATGGCGATCCGTGAATCGCTTTTTGAGCGTCATGCTCGGTGCTGTCGTGGCTGTAAGTGCATGTGGCCCTTC
Organism: Myxococcus sp. AM010; assembly: GCF_013372585.1. Taxonomy (NCBI): domain Bacteria; kingdom Pseudomonadati; phylum Myxococcota; class Myxococcia; order Myxococcales; family Myxococcaceae; genus Myxococcus; species Myxococcus sp. AM010. Next base: position 20,491 of record NZ_JABXEO010000085.1, on the reverse strand, counting down.
GGATGAAAGCGAGAAGGGGCAAATGGCAGGAGGCCGCCACCGAGCCCAGGGGCTTGAAGTCCTAGTGGATGCCTTGCTTCCTACGGAGACGGACAACGAAGGTTTCGTAGCAGCTCGGAGCACGGGGTTTTCCGGCGTTGCTGCTGACGGAGCGTCGACCTACTCGCTGCCTATCTGGTTGCCATCGGGGCGTGCCGGCATTCAGCCGGAGCTGTCTCTTGGTTACAAGAGTGATGGCGGGAACGGTATCATAGGCCGTGGGTGGAGTCTGGCTGGCGCCTCACAGGTCTCTCGCTGCGGCCTTACACAGGCCCAGGATGGAAAGGTGGAGGCAATCACATTCACGGCCGATGATGCCTTTTGCCTGGATGGTCAGCGTCTGGTGTCGGTCAATGGCGTTTACGGTGCTTCATACACTGAGTATCGAACCGAGCGGGAGACCTTCAGCAAGATTGTGTCCATGGGGGCGGACGCGCTGGGGCCGCGCGAGTTTCATGTGTTCCTGAAGAGTGGGCACAAATTGACCTATGGGTTTCTGCACCATTCCACTTTGGCGGGACGTCGTACGCGGGTTCGTCCATCGGGCCTCAATGGTTTCCTCCAGACGGTTGATACAGATGAGAGTCGACTGTCATGGGCGTTAGCGCGCTTGGAAGACCGGAGTGGAAACTCCGTTTCTTTCCACTATGCGCTTCACTCCGATTTAGAAGATGGAAGTGTCGAGCAGACACTGGAACGCATTGAATATACGGCTTCTTCCCTTGGTCAGGGAGTGCCTGCTACGCGATTTGTTGTGTTTGAGTATGAGTCGCGCAGTGATTCTCGTGTCTCGTATGCGGCTGGCTTCAAATTGAAGTTGAGCAAGCGCCTCAAGGAAATCAAGATTAGCGCGCCCAACCCCATTTCAGTTGGGCTGGTCCGAGCCTATCGGCTCGGCTATATGCAAGATGCAATCAGCGGCGCGAGCATGCTTAAGACGTTTCAGGAATGCGATGGGAATGGTGCCTGCGTTCGGCCTATAGTCTTTTGGTGGTCGTCTTCGAATCGCAATTTCACCGAGCAAGACACAGGGCTCGCAGATGTTGTTCCTTCCAGTTTTGTGCAGTCTGGCCACAGTGTCCTTAATACGGTCGATGTTGATGGGGACGGGCGTGATGATCTTCTTTATCGTGCTCCTTCAAGCGTGGCTCTGAATTCCAAGTGGATCCTTCGGTCGATTTCTGCTGCGGGACAGATTTCAGGGGGCGACGTATTCAGCCTTCCGCTTCACTGTGGAGTGGCGACGGCTGGTCATGACGGACGGTGGGCGGACGTCAACATGGACGGCCGCATGGATGTAAGCCTTCTTGTACAGAATACGTGTGGCCCAGGCCCCACAAGCAATATTAAGCACCTGCTCCAGTCGAATAATCCTTCGCCGGGAGCCAACTGGTTCTATGAGATCGAGGACGATGGACGGCAACCCGGAACCTTCTGGTACGGGGACTTGAACGGAGATGGTCTGTCGGACCTGATTCGCGTTGAACCCACCGCTGGTCAGTTGGGCTTCCGGCTGAACATGGCGGGAAGTTTGCAGCCCTTCCAGGCGATCCATGCATCGGATCGCAATGACAATAGCCAATTTGCTGTGAATCTGGATGGCTCTGGCAAGACGAGCCTGTTTATTCTTGAGAAACGGCTGATCGTCGATCCGGTTCCTACGTATCAAACTGTCGGACGGCGCTACTGGTCATTGACGTGGCGCGACGGCGTTTTCGAAAAGAAGGAGACCACGCTGGTCAGGACGGATGTCTCGACAAAGCAGTATATTTTTGTCGACATCAATGGCGATGGATTGCCTGACGCGCTGCGGGAGCAAAAAGCGGAACCCAGCGGCGATCCGGAGAATCCGGGCAATGATCCTGAGCCCGAACCGGTTCAGGGGGATGTGGAAGTATTGATCAATACTGGAGATGGCTTTGCTGCGCCATACACGATCACTCTTCCGCAAGGTGCGAAGTTGGGAGCATTTACCCGGGATAACGGTATTCGGGTTTTTGATTTCAATGGAGATGGTCGGCAAGATTTATTGCTGATGGATGACGGCGACGGCAGCCGCTCGCGAGTGGTGGTGCTTGAGTCTAATGGCACGAGTTTTGTGCCGCGAAGTCTAGATATCCCCGTGGGGCAGGCGACCACGCGGGGGTACAGTGTGTCGCAGATCTTGGATGTGAATGGCGACGGTCTGATGGATCTAGCACAGGTAGTTAATGGCACACTCCGAATCTATCGGCGTAGGGGCCCTCCTTCAGGATTGCTGACGAAAGTGACGGATTCGCTGGGCTCGAATGTGGATTTCATCTACAAGCCGATGGCAGATGCGTCCGTCTATACCCCTGGCACGTCCTGCTCTTACCCGCAGCAGTGCGTTCGGTCTGGGCGGTGGCTGGTTGCCGAGCACCTGGTAGATTCCGGTAAGAGCTCGCCGCGTCGCCGCGCATACACCTACGAAGACGGGCGGGTAGATGTTTTGGGGCGTGGTTGGTTGGGGTTTGCCGCGATGTCCGTAAGTGAGATTGCGGCAGGAGCCAGGGTTCGCACCGAGTTCGATAACAGGACACGGGTGGGTACTCATTATCCGTATGCAAATATCCCGAAGAAAACGGTGACGGAGGTTGCGCTCACCGGACGAATTCACAAGACCGTCGAGTCGTTCGAACTGGCGCATCATGTTCGCCAAGGCGGGCGTGGGGGCAGCGTTATCACCGTGCTCCCTGCGACAGCCCAAGAACAAGTGTACGATCGACTTGAGAGTGAAGGCCCAACGGACGGCCTCTTGCGGCAAGTAGACACCGAGTGGGGGTACGACTGGAACTATGGAAACCCTACTTCCGTAGAGAAGGTAATCGGAAGTGAAGTCATGGTTGAGTCAATTCAGTATCAGAATGATCCGCAAAACTGGCTTGTGGGGCTGCCGGTTGCTGATCAGAAAACGCATACTGTTAATGGCGTTTCCGTGACACGCAACCATGCACGCACCTATTGGCCGGGAACAGCACTGCTAGCGAGTGAAACTATCGAGCCGGGAAGTGCACATTTTGAAGTCGTGACGACGTATCTTCGTGATCCGGATGGGCTGGCATATCAGATCTCCCGTTCCGCTACTGGGGCGCAATGGGGGATCCCGATTCGTACGATGGGAATCTCTTATGATCCCGTGGATCGAACCTATCCTACCGTGATGACCAACAGCCTGGGGCACACAGTTCGTGTCGCCTATCATAGTGGCTTGGGACTGGTCTCGGTGAGCGAGGATGAGAACGGTCTTATTACCAAGCGACGTTTTGATGGGTTCGGGCGACTTCGGGCCGTGGATGCGCCAGACTCTAGTGATTCGACAATCAGTTACAGGGCATGTGTTGCTCCCGGCGAATCGTGCTCTCTTGCTGTGTCCATCCTGCGGCGAATGTCCCCCTTGAACGAAAATGTTCCAGGATTTGTACTTGTAGATGAAGAGTCCAGTACCGACCGTCTGGGGCGCTGGATGGGTACCCGGAAGCGCGGTTTCTCAGAGGAGAATGTCAATTCTGGGAATCTGTACGATGAACTGGGGCGTGTGACAACGCAGTGGTTGCCACCACCCGGGGGTTCGGGGTCCGGCGCAACTTCGTTCGCTTATGACAATCTGGGACGTACGGTACGAACGACGTACCCCGATGGGACGAGCGAGACCAAGCAGTATGAGGGGCGAAAGGTCACTACGTGGGATGAAAAAGGAAACTCGACGATAATCTGGCTGGACGAGCACGGACGACCGCAGACGACAGAGGACATGCTGGGAACTCGGCGCATCGTATCGAGCACGAGGTTTGGTCCCTTTGGGCAGCTTGAGTCCGTCACCAACGGGTACGGGCAGGGGCCGCGATATCAGTATGACCGACTGGGCCGCCAGAGTCAGGTGAATGACCCAGACTCAGGGCTCACTGTTACAGACTACAATCCATTCGGAGAGGTCACGCGGGTGACTGACGCCAATGGTGACGCAACGGTGTTCGAGCGAGACACACTTGGCCGCATGACGGTCCGGACGAACCGCGATGGTGTGGCTCGATTTACGTGGGATCATCCTGTTGATAATCCCTCCGTGGGGTGGGTTGGCGCTCTCTTTCGTAGCGCAGTGGAGGGGGATGCCAGTACCAGCCTGGACGACATTGTTACTGTGCATTCCTACGATGCCCTGGGACGGCCAGTTGGCGAGGACTGGAGTGTTGAAGGACAGGTGTATTCGGTCTCAAGGACATTCGACGAGTACGGACTCCTTCGACGGTTAGACTACCCCAGCGTAGGAACCAATAGATTTTCTGTTGACTATAATTACACAGCAAGAGGTGTGTTGGAGTCGGTGGGTCGTTCATTCGGTGGGACTCTCTACTGGAAAGCCCAGGCGCGAAACGGTTTGGGGCAATTGACCGCAGAGGAGTTCGGCAACGGCGTTACCAGTCAGCGCAGGTACGATACCCGAGGGAGGACGGTCTTTATTGAGACGAAGGGACCTGCCGCTCCTCAAGTCGCCGAAGAACAGCGTCTACGTCAGATGCTGGCCTACGAATACGACGTCAATGGGAATATGAGAAGTCGGCACGACCGCTTGTCTCGAACAACCGAAGACTTCTTCTATGACTCCCTGAACCGGTTGGTGAAGTGGTCCGTTTACCAGAATTGTACTCCCTCCTCGGTGGAGTACGGTTACGATGATCTAGGGAATCTGCTAGGTCGGTCCGTAACTCAAGGAGCAGGGGAAAACCTGTCTTTGTTCTATGAGGGCACGGGAGGGGCAGGACCCCACGCGGTCACTCGTTCCTCGTTGGGATCCTATACGTACGACGCCAATGGGAACCAACTGACAGGGCCAAGTCGTGTTGTTGAGTACACTACTTTTAATCTTCCCTCTCACGTAAGCCAGGGCTCAAAGAGTTTGAGTTATCGCTACGATGCGATGAACACCCGGACGGTCAAACGCGATTCGAACGGCGACGTGACAGTTTACGTGGGGGGCATCTATGAGCGTCGCCGTGTGGCGACTGGAGCGGCAGTGCACGTCTTCAGCGTCATTGGCTCAGACGGTCCCGTCGCGCAAGTCTCGTGGGCTGCGGATTCGACGGGTCAGGTTTCAGTCGAGAGAGCTTTGTATCTTCATGTCGATCGCCTGGGAACGGTCGAAACGATTACAGATGAGTTTGGTGCTGTGTTTGAGCGTTCACGGTTTGAGCCCTATGGGGGCAGAAGATATCCCAATGCCCTAGGTGTCCCGCAGGTGCGTGGGAATTCTCAAGTGCGCCAAGGATTCACTGGTCACGAACATGATGATGAAGTGGGCCTCATCAACATGAAGGGACGAGTGTACGACCCGGTACTCGGTCGATTCCTCAGTCCTGATCCATTGATGGTCGGGCCCCGGATGAGCCAAGCGCTGAATCGATACAGCTATGGACTGGGGAACCCCTTGCGGTACACGGACCCGACCGGATTCGCGGTCAATGAGCTGCCTGTTATTGTTTATGACAGTTGGTTCGGCGGCTATTCGGTGGCAGGAGTTTCTGGGAATGCTGCGATAAACGAGCAGCAGATGTTAGTGAGTATGTTGGGGCCGGATCTTGCAGATCCAACTACGTATTTGGTTCGAACTGAGTATGTTTCCGAGAACGGAAGACCGGTTGAAACTAGAGATTACTATGTTGTGAAGATTCCCGAGCATTCATCCATGTATTACTACAGGAGGTTTGTTCGGGCGTGGGTGGCGTTTGATGTGATTAAGGATAAGCTGGAGTTTGGGAAGGGGTTGTTTTTGGGGGCGATCGCCGGGGCGGTTCCGTTCCTGGGGCTTGTCCCTCCTCCGGAAGGAAGCTCCAAAGACTTCCACTTGGGCTATGGTGCCGCATTGTTTGCCTGGGGAGGGGTGCAGATTATTGGTAGTGGTGTCGCAATCGCTGGTGGAGGGACTGCGTCGACAGCCGGCGCGGCTGCCAGTAGTACGGGTGTTGGTGCTCCCGTCGGGGCTCCTGCGGCTGTGATTGGAGGTTCTGTTGCTGTGTCGGGCGCCGCTGTTGCTGCTTTGGGGGTCGCGAATATTATCGGGGCCCTCAATGCGGTGCAGATGGCGAACCAATCCGGAGGTGGAGGCGGGGCGCCTAGTACGAGCGATACGAAATCGTCAACTGCAAAGGCACCGGAAGGCGGTAGCGGAGGCTCAGTAGAGAACATCTCAGCCGCCGATGCCACTCGGATCCAGAATGCTGCGAACCGTATCGGTTCGCCGATTCACCTTGTGGGAAGTAGGGCTAGCGGCAAGTCAGGACCGAACTCAGACTGGGATTTCGTGATCGAACCCAGTCACTCCAACCACCATGCGAGGAGCAGCGCTGCCGCCTCTCTTCCGGGCGCGAAGAGTGTTCGGGATGGGGTTTGGCGCAATCAGGACGTGTTCAAGGGGCCTCTGGATCGCTCCAGACCCTATGTGACCTTCTTTCCGGAGTAGCGCAATGGCCATAGTTGAAATGGAACTCTTCACGGATCAGGGTAATAATGCTGTTGTTCGGCTACCTGAGCGGAAATACCCGGGGGTCGTTATCCAGGGTGACATGTTGAACTCGTTGGTCACTACGACATTCGATGCAATTGAAGCCTTGAGTCGTAGTGATCTCGGTGATGCTCAGGACTTGCTACGGGAGTTGGCGGCGCAACTACAAACTGCTCGTGAGCGATACGAGGCCGCGCTTCGTGACCACAGGATCGAGTTGCCTTACTGAGCGGTGTGAGCACAATCGGCAGGCCTGATGCGCTTTCTCGGGGTCGGATTTGAAGAAGGGTCGTCGGGTCGCGGGGTTGCGGGTGGGAAGTGTCAGTCCTGATTCATTGTGAGGGGTTGCGGAGTGAGGAAGGTGAGTGAGGTCAGGCACTTGCGTCGCTGAGGCCCTGTCGCGTTCGCGACGGGCAGTTGCGGTGCCCGGTTCTGATCGCGCCGCATGGGGTGCAGCCCCTGGGTAGGCGGCATATCGAACGACCTGCTTCGTTGGTTTCGGAAGCGGCTTCGAGTAGGGCTCGGGCGAGGAGAAGAGCGGAGGGATGGAGCGGGCGAGCCCCATCCCTCCAAGTGGCTTGCGCGGAAGAAGAGCGAGAGCCGGGAGCAGTGGACCATGAGCCGAGTCCCAGGACAACGGCGTCGCGCGTTGCGCCACGCCCAACTGGAGTGGAGCTGTGAGGTGATGGACCCGCGACAGGCGCGTGGGCGAAGGCATGGGCACCAGGGGCTTTTAGGGCTGCTGGTGGCGGCGTTCGCCTGTGGGCTGAAGAGTCTGCGCCGGGTGGAGGACCTGGCACAGGACCTGGGGGCGCGCGTCCGCAGGCAGCTGGGGCTGGCCGCCCGTGTCCCTCCGCCCGAGCGCACCCGGCAGACACTTGAAGTCAGGTCGCAGAGAGTGTTGGGCGGGCCGCCAGCGGCGCGTCGTCAGTCGTCAGAGCGCCGCCTCAAGCGGGCATGGCGACCGGCGAGACTCCACGACGGGCAAGCACATCGGCTCTGGTGACTCAAGCACGTACATGGGAACCAATGCGTCAGACAACTACAACCTCCCGCAGTTCCACTGGTTGGGGTGGACCAAGAAGGAGGAGATCGTCCAGGTCAACTCGGCCATCGACAATGGTGGCTTCATCGACGTCACGCTCCGCCCCGTGGGAACCAACGCTGACAGCGCCAGCGGTCTCCTGCTGGGCGCGGTCTGGCAGGATCCCGACACAGGGCTGCGGCGGTTCATCTCCATGCCGAAGCCGCGCACCAACAACTCGAATCTGATTGAGGGCGGCACGGTGTTCGTGCATCGCAGCGCCAGGGGCATGAACTGCACGGGTGCCTGCATGGCGTCGCTTCAGATGACGCGGTTCAGCGCCAAATCCAACAACGAGCATGATGCGTTCGGCATCTTCGTCAAGCCGCTGGCCTACACCAGCCACTTCATCCAGGAAGACGGAATGCGCGTCGAGGTGTTCACCTCCGTCACGTTGCGAATCAGGCGGTAGCGGCGGGACGTGGCTGGCGCCGGCGCGTGCTGAGCACCAGCACCCCGTCTCTCGCGGCGGTATCAGCCGCCGCGAGAGCTGGGCGCCTTTCAGCTCACCTGAAACCTCGTCCTTGACGGCACTCCCTGAAGCGCGTCAGCGCGAGCGCTTCGATGCCGTCCCGCGCATTTCGTTGAGCGCGTCCTCCACGGCCGCGCGCAGTTCCTCGATGATGGTGTCGAGGAACGGCCGGCGCTGGAGGTCTTCGGTAATCCAGGGGTCCATGATGACGGAGCGCAGCACGGTGATGCGGCCCTCCTCGCCCCGCCCCGAGGTCGCGCCGCTTCCCAGCAGGCGCGTCTTGTAGTCATCGAAGAACTTCTTGCCGTAGTCCTCCTCGATGAAGTCCGTGGTGCTCACCAGCAGCCGGTAGCCATAGATGTCGCGGCCGTCGGCCTTGACGCCCAGACGCTCGTAGATCTTCCGGTTGAAGGTGTTCGCCTCCTCCAGGCTCGGGTTGAGGCCCTGTCCGGAGGTGAAGTTGAAGGCGTAGGTGAGGATGTTGAGGTCCGCGCCCGTCTCGCGCAGCAGCTCCAGTTCCTCCTCCCCTGACGCCGTGAGGAGCTTCTCCTGCGGCACGCCCATGATTTGATGCCGCAGGGTCTCCAGCGCCTGCTTCTCACCGCCGTACTTGCGCTTGAGGGGCTCGGAGAGCTTGAAGCGCGGGCCCGGCACCACGACGTAGTCACTGGCCGTGGAGTTCATCATCAGCAGCCGGGCGTGGAACAGCTTGCAGTTGTAGAGCGCCCTCCCGAGGATCTTCCCGTAGCCACGCTGGTCCGGTGGGACGACGGCATGGCTCAGGTACACGCCCGCCGCCGCGGCGCCGGGCTTGGAGCCCTCGATGCCGTACTTGCCCACGGTGAGGTCCTCCTGGCTCCCCGCCGTGTTGATGTAGGGCGCCTCGAAGGCCACCAGGCTGCGCATGGACTGATTGCGGTAGCACAGCGCTCCAGCGGGGTAGGGCAGGTAGCCCGTCTTGTGCGGGTCCACGGTGATGGTGTCCGCCTCGGGGAGCGCCTCGAACTGCTGCGTCACGTACCGGCTGAGGGGCAGCACCGGCGCGGGCGGGCCCGCGCGGCTCTTGTCGGTGCTCGGCGGCGCGCGCAGGAGCGAGGCGAAGTACCCGCCCCAGGCCGCGTCCGCATGCACGCAGAACGACATGCCCTGCGGATGGTACTTCTGCCGGCGGAGCGCCAGCACGGACGCGAGCGGGTCCACCAGCCCCTCCTCCGTCGTCCCCATCACCGCCGTCACCGCGATGACGGGCTGCCGGTCCGCCTTGCACTGGTCCAGCCGCGCCTCCAGGGCAGACGCGTCCATGCGCCCCTCTTCATCCAGGGGGACGCTGAACATGTGGTCCGCGCCGATGCCCAGAATCGCCGCCGCCTTGGGGAGCGAGTAGTGCTTGGAGCCGGGGACCATGAACACGGGGGCTGGGATGTCCCCCAGGTAGCGGCGGGTGAACTCCACGAGCCCCAGGTCCTGGAGCATGTAGTTGCCCACGCTTGCCGTCAGCGTCTCCACCGGAATGGAGAACTCCTCCTGGATACGGGTGGGGATGCCCAGCACCTCGTCCACGTCCAGGTTCAACGCCTGCCACGCATCCAGGTCGAGCAGACGCGCCCGGGTCCCCGAGGGCAGCGTCACCTGAAGCGACTTCGCCGCGGCCAGCGCGGACTCCCGCTGGATGGCCTCGCGCAGGGAGAGGGGATAGAACTTCAGGTTTCGCGCGGCCCACATCGCCTCGATGTTGGCGGTGGTGCCACCGCTGGTCAGGTGGCTCCAGGGGCGGATGTCGCCCTTCTGGGCGTAGCCCACCATCCGGCACAGGTCCTCGCCGGCCCGGACCTCCAGCACCGTCGTCAGCGGCGAGGCCTCCAGCGCGACGTTGTTCTGATTGTAGAGCATCGCCGCGAAGTAGCCGGCCATGCCCGGGAGCGTCTGGTCCCAGGTCATGTGGCCCTGGTAGCGCATGCTGAAGAACGGCGCGGACTTCTTCAGCTCGGCCAGGAGGTTGTTGAACTCCGTGTGCAGCGTGTCGAGCGCCCGGAGGTAGCCCGGATCTCTCTTGATGCTCTGGGTGATGGCGGGAGGGTCCATCGGGTGGAAGTTCCGGCGCCAGAAGGCGTGGTCCCTCAAGGCCTCCAGCACCAGCTGCTCGAAGACGTCCGCGTTCTCCGCGCGGGGCCCCAGGAACCACGCCTCCACGTCCCGCCCGTCCTCGATGGGGGCTTCCCTGCCATGGGTTGACTCCCACAGCAGCTCTCGGTGCGCGAGCTGGTTGGTCTTCAGTCGCTCGCGCAACGCCTGCTTCAATTCATCCAGGGCACGACTCGAGTAGTCCGGCTGGGACTTGTGGGCCATGTGGGGCTCCTTGCGTCAGGGAAGGACCATGGCCAGACACAAGGCGTGGGCGGGCGGCCACGGTCGCGCCAGATATACATGATGTAGTTGCAATCCCTTTTGTCATGTCGTGCCGCGGTCAATTCCTGACAATCTCCAGCCCTCCGGGGCCGGGACGGTGCAATCCATCCAGCGTCGGGTGCGCGACACCTTCACGCGCGAGGGCGACGTGTGGAAGCGCCGGCCGTGAGCGTCAGAACATCTGGCCGAAGGTGACGTAGAACCGCTGTCGCCCGGAGCCCGTGGAGCGCGCGTAGTCGGTGCGGACCACCGCCGCGCGCCGGGAGAACCGCAGGCCTCCGCCGACGCCCGGGTGCCAGTGCCACCACTTGCCATCCGAGACGCCCGGGTGCCACACGCGGCCCAGGTCCACGAAGGCCACCGCGCCCAGCTTCAGTTGCTGTCCGAAGACCTGGAACCGGGCCGCCTGATAGCGCAGCTCCGTATTGGTGAACGCCTTGATGTTCCCAGCGAAGCGGTTGCGCTCGATGCCGCGCACGCTGTTCATGCCGCCAATGCCTTCGGACACATTGACGCCGCCGGTGTTGCTCCACTCGTAGAACGGCACGTCGCCGAACAGCATGTCCAACGTCATCCGGTGCGCCAGCGTCAGCCGTGACGTCAGCGGGAAGTAGCGCCGCTCGCTCAGGGTGACGCCGACGTAGTGGTAGCGGTTGCCCGTGGCGTTGCCGGAGATGCGCAGCGACAGCTCTTCGACGCTGCCTTGTCGCGGGTCCGATTCGTTGTCGCGCGTATCCCAGAGCACGCCGGCGAGCAGCTGCCCCATGTTGCCGCCGTCCATGCCCAGGGGCTTCTCCAGCGACAGCATGGACTTCGCGTAGGCCGCCACGCGCATGTGCCGCCAGCCGTAGCCCACATAGGACTGGAGCGGATGTTCCTCTCCGAAGGGGTGTCCACGCAGGCGGAACCAGAAGCCCGGCGTCCCCTTGTCGAAGTTGTACAGCTCGTTGTTCACATCCCCGCGGAAGCCCGGCGCGGACAGGTTGCCCGCGCCAAAGAAGGGGCTGCGAAGCTCTCGCCGGTAATCCAGCCGGCCCTCCACGCGCAGCGGCCCGAGCAGCTTCGGCCCGTCGTAGCGCAGCGAGTGGTTCTGCACGCCCCGGTTGCTGAAGAACGTCTGCGCGCTGATGGCGTGCGCGTAGGGCTGCTTCCCTGGCGCATAGAGGTACATCCCGCCCACGGCGCCGTAGCCCATGCCCTGGTCCGAGTTGAAGCTCACCAGGGGGATGGCAATCGCATCGAAGCCGGACGTCCGCACGGGCTCGAGCCCGGGCGCGGGGCGCGCGCGGGCTGCCGGAGCAGCGCTCAGGCTGACGAGGAGGACGGCCGTGGCGGGAATGAGCATGAAGGGGCCGCGGAGGACGCCTGGGTGGCGGCGTTTCTTCCCGCACGGAGAAGCCTCGGCGGTTGCCCGCCCGCTCTCCTGGAGGGCGGCTCCCACTCCAGGGCGGCTGGCCTCTCAAGTGCTCATCTTGGCTGCCAGAGGAGGGGAGGCGACACCCGTGAGCGCTGTGCTTCCACCAGCGATGCACCTGTGGGCCCACGGCCTCGTGCGCCGGGTCCGGGAGAAGGTGCCGCCCGCGCCAGGGCGCAGGGCGAGGAAGCTGCTCATCGTCCACCTGGACGGCGTCCCCAAGCGCCTGCTGGATGAAGCGCTCGTCGCGGGGCGCATGCCCTTCCTGGCGCGGCTCGTGCGCTCGGGGGCGTATCACCTGGACGAGGCCTTCTGGGGCGCGCCCACGTCCACGCCCTACTTCCAGGCGGGCCTGCTCTACGGCATGCGCCACGCCAACCTGCCGGCGTACTCGTGGTTCGACCGCGAGCTGGGCCGCAAGGTCCAGATGAACACCCCAGCGGATGCGCTGGCCATTGACCAGCGCCTGCGCGGCGCGGGGCGGACCAGCCTGCTCGACGGAGGGGGGCACGGGTACTTCTCCCTCTTCCGCGCGGGGGCTGAGAACGCGCTGAGCATGAGCACGCTGGCCAGCTTCAAGCAGATGTCGCGCGCGTTCTCCCACGAGATGCGGGGGCTGCTCAGCGCGCGCACGCGCGGCCTCTGGGACTATCTGCGCGCACTGGGCATGGACACCTGGGCCGCGGCGCGTGAAGTCACCCACTGGGCGCGGGGGCTTCACGACTGGCGCCACGAGCCGGCCTTCCTCTTCAGCCACGTCTTCCTCCAGCGCCTGGGCTGGAGCTTCGCCTTCACCAAGTCCCTGGTGGACCTGGCGCGGGGCGTGCCCCTCATCTACCTCGTCTACGGCAACTACGATGAGGTGGCCCACCGCCGGGGGCCACGCTCCGAGCAGGCGCGCGCGGAGCTGTACCGCGTGGATGCGTACCTCGCGGAGCTGTACGCCGTGGCGGGCGCGGTGGAGCAGCCCTATGACGTCGTCTTCCTCTCCGACCACGGGCACGTGGATTGTGTGCCTTGGGAGCAGCGGAGGGGCCAACCCCTGGCGCAGTGGTTGACGGCGCCCCATGGCGACGGCCCCCTCTCCGACGACGTGGTCCGCGGCCTCTGCGACGGCAGGACTCGCCCGGAGCCGGACACGCAGCCGCGCGCGCCCTTCACGCCAATGGCCGTCGAGTGCGGCGACTTCGCCCATGTGTACGTGTCCGGTGAGCCCGAGCCGCTGGAGGCCAGGTCGCTGCTCGCGCGCCACCCCGAGGTGCTGGCTCGGGTGACACGGAGCCCGGACATCGGCCTCGTCGCCCTGCGGCGAGGCGACAGCGCGGTCGCGCTCGTGCGTGGCGGCGTCTACACCGTGGACTCCTTGGACCGGGCCCCGCTGTCCACCGAGTTCAGCAAGCGCGCGGTGGCGGACTTCCTCCGCGTCCTCCCCACCATGTCCACCGCGGGGGACCTGGTGCTTTTCGGCGAAGCCGTGCGGCGCGGTGGCACCGTGGGCTTCGCCTGGGAGTTCGGCTCGCACGGAGGACTCACCCGCACGGAGGCCAACAGCCTGGTGTGCTGGCCCGCCAAGGCCCCCGTGGACCTGTCCGGGCTGTCGCACTGCGCGCAGCTCCATGAGCGGCTCGCGGCGGCCTATCTCGAAGACACCCCACGACTCCGGAGGGTGCCGTGAAGGGCAGGGCGAGGCCTTCCGGGGGCCGGGCGTTGTTCAAGGTGCTGCTCGCCGTCTTCGGGCTCGTGCTGTCCGTCGTCCTGCTCTCCACCGCGTTCTTCAAATGGAACCTGGGCGGAGCCGGGCCCCTGCTCCAGCCGCGCTTCCCGCTGGGGGATTTCGTGAGGGACTTGCCCGGCCACCTCGTGTGGCTGGTGCCCTTCATGTTGCTCCAGGCCTCGCTCATCCCGCTGCGTGCGGTGCAATGGCAGCGCACGCTCCGCAGGCCGGTGCCCTTCAAGGAGCGCTATCACCTGGTGGCCATTGGCGCCTTCGTCCACAACGCGCTGCCCGGGAAGCTGGGCGAAATCATGCGCTCGTTCCTCCTGTCGCGGACGCAGCGCATCCCCTTCCTGCGCTGCCTGGGCACGGTGGGCGTCTGCAAGCTGATGGAGTTCGCGGCGCTGATGTTGCTCGTCACGCTGTCGCTGCTTGGCCCGTTTGGCCAGACGCTGTCCCGCTTCCAAGGGGAGCTGAAGGTGGCCGTGTCGCTCTGCGTGGGGCTGGTCGCGTTGGTGGTGCTGCTGGCGCACTGGTCCGGCCCGCTCGCCTTCGCCCTGCACAAGCGCCACAAGCTCCCCCGGGTGGAGGGCTTCCTCCACCACGTCAGCGAGGGCCTGGGCACCGCGCGCTCCTTCACCGGCATGGCGAAGGTGTTCGTCTTCTCGGTGGGGCCAGTCCTCGCCTCCGCGCTGGCATACGGCCTGGCGCTGCAGGGCATCGGCATCTCCGGCGGACTCTTCGCCGGAGCGGTGGTGCTGGGGGCCATCTCCCTGGGGCAGTCGCTCCCGGGCGTCCCGGCGGGCATGGGCATCTACTACTTCGTGACGAGCTGGGCGGCCCGCAGCCTGGGGGCCTCGCCAGAGGACGCGGCGGCCTTCTCCACGCTCACGCACCTGGGCACCGTCATCAGCCAGGTCGCAGTGGGCGCCGTCTCCGTCCACCTGCGGAAGATTCGCATCCGGGATTTGCGCAAGGGCGGGAGCCTCGCGCGGGAGGCGGCGAGTCACGTGGCCCACGATGCGGTGGAGCCCGCGCGCTCCTGACCCCTGAAAAGCGAAAAGGGGCCCCGGTTTGAAACCGGGACCCCTTCTCAACTTTGTGCCCAGGAGAGGACTCGAACCTCCATGCCCTTGCAGGCGCTAGACCCTGAATCTAGTGTGTCTACCAATTCCACCACCTGGGCAGGTGGGGCATCGCGGTGCGGCGCTGCGATGGGCCGGACATATAGAGTTCCTGCCCCGCCCCGTCAAGCACTACGTAACAACCTCACTTCTTCAGCGGCCATTTCCCTTCGGCCTCGAGAGCGCGGCGCAGGACGGGGTTCTCGTCCATGAAGGCGGTGAGGGACTCCTCGGTGATTTCAACCAGGATGTCCTCGGCGCCCAGCTCCGTCTGGCAGCTCAGCCGGGAGTAGGGGCGGACGTCGAAGCCCATGTCCAGGCGGTCCGCCTCCGCGTCCGTCTGCTCGCTCAGCGAGTCGAGGCCCTTGCGGACCCAGATGTGACAGGTGGAGCAGCCGCAGACCCCGCCGCAGCTGTGCCCCACCTGGGCGCCGCAGGATTCGGCGGCGTCCAGCAGGGTGGTGCCGGTGGGCACGTCGGCGCTGACCTCGGCCAGGGGGCTCTTGAAAGTCACCTTGGGCACGTCAGTAATCCTCCACGGAGTGGCCAGCCACCACCTGGGTGATGGCCTGGTTCATCACCCGCTCGATGAAGGGGCGGGACGCCTCGTCCAGCGCGTGCACGGCCTCCTTCAGCTTCAGGTAGTCCTCGCCCTTCATCAGCTCACGCACCCGGGCGATGGCGGAATCAATGACGGCGCGCTCCCCCTCCTGGAGCAGCGAGCCGTGCTCACCCAGCTGCCGGTCCGCCTCGGCGAGGACGCGCTCGGCGTCCACCCGCTGCTCCCGGACCTGCCGGGCCTGGATGTCGTCCTCGGCGTAGTCGATGGAGTCGAGCAGCATCTGCTCAATCTCCTCATCCGTGAGGCCGTGGCTGGGCTTCACGGTAATCGACTGGCTGACGCCGGTGCTCTGCTCCTGCGCGCTGACGGAGAGGATGCCGTCCGCGTCCACCTGGAAGCGGACCTCCACTCGGGCCAGGCCCGCGGCCAGGGGCGGGATGCCGGACAGGGTGAAGCGCGCCAGGCTGCGGTTGTCCTCCACCAGCTCGCGCTCGCCCTGGAGCACGTGGACGTCCAGGCCCGTCTGCCCGTCCTTGAAGGTGGTGAACACCTGGCCCGCGGTGGTGGGGATGGTGGAGTTGCGCTGAATCAGCTTCTCCACGATGCCGCCCATCGTCTCCAGGCCCAGGGACAGCGGAATCACGTCCAGCAGCAGCACGTCGTCCTGACGGTCCGCCGTGGTGAGCAGGTTGGCCAGCACCGCCGCGCCCAGCGCCACCACCTGGTCCGGGTTGATGTCGCCCAGCGGCTCACGGCCGAACAGCTCCGCCACGTAGCGGCGCACCGCCAGCACGCGCGTGGCGCCGCCGACCAGGATGACGCCGTCCAGCTCCCCGGCCGTCACGCCCGCGTCCTTCATCGCCCGCCGGCACACCGTGCCCGTCTTCTGCACGAAGGGCTGAATCCAGGCGTCGAAGTCCTCGCGCTTCACCAGGTGCGTCTGACCGCCCGCGGTGAACTCCACCGACGCCGCGTCGGTGAGCGCCTCCTTGGCCTTGCGCGAGGCCGCCAGCACCTCCGCCACCAGGGCGGGGGCCGGCGCCTCGGACGCGCCCAGCGTCTCCAGCACCCGCTGCGCAATCGCCCGGTCGAAGTCGTCGCCACCCAGCGCGGAGTCGCCGCCGGTGGACTTCACCTCGAACACGCCGTCCACCAGCTTGAGGATGGAGATGTCGAAGGTGCCGCCGCCCAAATCATAGACGGCGAACGTGCCCTGGCTGCCCTTGTCCAGGCCGTAGGCCAGCGCGGCGGCGGTGGGCTCGTTGAGCAGCCGCAGCACCTCCAGCCCGGCGAGCCGGCCCGCGTCCTTGGTGGCCTGCCGCTGGGCGTCGTCGAAGTAGGCGGGCACGGTGATGACGGCCTGCTCCACCTTGGTGGAGAAGTGCGCCTCCGCGCGGCGCTTGAGGGCGCGCAGCACCTCACCGGAGACTTCAATGGGCGTCACCGGCGTGCCACCCGCGACATCGAAGCGCACCACCTTGGCGCCGGGCGCGAACTTGTAGTGGCCCAGCTTGCGCGTCTCCGCGTCGTCCGGGCTGCGCCCCATGAAGCGCTTCACGGAGGCGATGGTGTCGGTGGGGTGCTCGGAGGCCAGCTTGCGCGCTCGGGCGCCCACCACCACGCCGCCGTCCTTCGCGTAGTGCACCACGGAGGGGAGCAGCAGCGCGTCGCCTTCGTCCACCGGGACGCAGACGGGCTTGTCTTGCACCACCGCCGCCACCAGCGAGTTCGTCGTGCCCAGGTCGATGCCCACCGCCTGCCCCTTGGGCTTCAGCGGGTCGTGAATCTGAAGGTAGCCGTTATTGCTCACGCCTGAATCTCCTCCTCGAACGCGTCCACCTGCTCGAGGAAGCGCGTGAAGTAGCGCACCCGCCCCAGCGCGTGCGATGCCTTTCTCACCAGTTCCTGCCCGTCGTCCCCCGGCGCGTCAGCCTCCAGGGTGCGAAGCGACTCCGCCGCCTCGGTGAGGGCCGCCTTCTTCCGGACCTCCACGTCGTCCGCCATGGCCCGGGCGCGGCCCAGGTCCTTCTTCGCCATGGCGGTGTCCAGCGACTCGCGCAGGTCCATGACCTCCTCCAGGAAGGCCAGGGGCATGTCCTTCTGCGCGCCCGCGTCCTCGCGGTCCAGGTCGATGCCGTGCAGCTTGAGCAGGTAGAAGGCGCGGCGCACCGGGTCCTTCAGCGTCTTGAAGGCCTCGTTGAGGGCGGTGGTGCCCTCCAGGGACTGCAGGCGCTCGCGCGCGCTGGCCTGTGCCACGCGGTCCGGATGGAGCTGCAACGACAGCTCGCGGTACTGCTTCTCCAGCGCCGGCACGTCCACGTCATAGGCGCGCTTCAGGCCGAAGACGTCGAAGTGGGTCCTCACGGGGGGCTCTCCAATGCGGGCAGGGGACAAACGAAAAGGGCCCGGCGGCTGGCCGGGCCCGCGTGGCGGCGGCTCCACCCGGCAGGGGGTGGAGCGCGTGCTGGCGCGTCAGACGGAGAAGCTCTCTCCGCAGCCGCAGGCCGCCTTGATGTTGGGGTTGTTCAGCTTGAAGCCGGAGGCCATGAGCGTCTGCTCGAACACCAGCTCGGTGCCGATGAGGTACAGGTAGCTCTTCGGGTCCACGAAGACGCGCACGCCGTCCTTCTCGAAAATCTTGTCGCGCTCGCGGGACTTCTCCGACCACTCCATGGAGTACTGGAGGCCCGAGCACCCGCCGCCCTTCACGGCCAGCCGCAAGCCGGCCTCGGGTGTCTGGCGCTGCTCCAGCAGCTCCTTCAGCCGGGCCACCGCGCTGTCAGCGATGGTGATGCCCTTGGGGGGCCTGGCCACGGGCGCGGCGGCAGGCGCCTGGCGCTGCGTCGTCTCCTGGGTCGCCTGCTCGCTCATGGTTCGCCTCTCCCTTTCCCGCAGACGTCAGGACGCCTTGGCCTGGCGCGCGGCGCGCTTCTTCTTGAAGTCCTCGATGGCCGCCTTGATGGCGTCCTCCGCCAGCACGGAGCAGTGAATCTTCACCGGCGGCAGCGACAGCTCGCGGGCCACGTCCTTGTTGGAGATGGTCATCGCCTGGTCCACCGTCTTGCCCTTCACCCACTCGGTGACGAGCGACGACGAGGCAATGGCCGACCCGCAGCCGAACGTCTTGAAGCGGGCGTCCTCGATGAGCCCGTCCTCGGAGATCTTGAGCTGCAGGCGCATCACGTCGCCGCAGGCGGGCGCGCCCACCAGGCCGGTGCCCACGTTCGGGTCTTCCTTGTCGAGCGTCCCGACGTTCCGGGGGTTCTCGTAGTGCTCGATGACCTTGTCGCTGTAAGCCATGCCTGCTCCTTCAACGGATGCTTCTCACCAAAGGTTCCGGCGGGCAACGCCCTCCGGGGGAGGGGGCTCGCGCCCCCCTGTCTACCAGGGAAGGCGCTAGTGCGCCGTCCACTCGATGCTCTTGAGGTCGATGCCTTCCTTGGCCATCTCGTACAGTGGGCTCATGTCGCGCAGCTTGCGGACCTTGTCCACGACGAGGTTCACCACGTAGTCGACCTCCTCCTCCGTGGTGAAGCGGCCCAGGCCGAAGCGGATGGAGCTGTGCGCCAGCTCCTCGTCCACGCCCAGCGCGCGCAGCACGTAGGAAGGCTCCAGGGAAGCGGACGTGCACGCGGACCCGGAGGACACCGCCACGTCCTTGATGCCCATCATCAGGGACTCACCCTCCGCGTGGGCGAAGGAGATGTTGAGGTTGCCCGGCAGCCGGTGCTCCATCGAGCCGTTGATGATGGTCATGTCCAGCGCGTCCGTCAGGCCCTTGCGCAGCTTCTCGCGCAGGCGAAGGATGCGCGCCGACTCCTCGGGCAGCTCCTTGCGCGCCAGCTCCGCCGCCATGCCGAAGCCGACGATGGCCGACACGTTCAGCGTGCCGGAGCGCATGCCGCGCTCATGGCCCCCGCCGTCGATGATGGGCGCGATGCGCACGCGCGGCCGGCGGCGCACGTACAGCGCGCCAATTCCCTTGGGGCCGTACATCTTGTGCGAGGTGATGGAGGCCAGGTCCACCTTCATGGCCTCCACGTCGAAGGGCACCTTGCCGATGCCCTGCACCGCGTCGCAGTGGAAGAGCACGCCCTTGGAGCGGCACAGCGCGCCAATCTGCGCGACGGGCTGGACGACGCCAATCTCGTTGTTGGCGAACATGATGGAGACCAGCACCGTCTTCGGCGTCATCGCCGCGGCCAGCTTCTCCAGGCTCACGCGGCCGTCGGGCTCCACGTCCAGGTAGGTGACGCGCGCGCCGCCGGTGGGCAGCTCGGCCCACTTGCGGTACGTCTCGTCGGCGTCCACGTCGTGCTTCGCCAGCAGCGCGGCCTGGTTGTCCTCGGTGACGTCCTGGCCCGCGAGCTGCGCAAGCCGCAGCAGCTTCAGCTCGTCCAGGCGCTCCTGCCGCACGCGCTCCAGGCGCTTGCAGGTGTCCAGGATGGCCTTGTGCTCCGTCTTGAGGGTGATGATGTGGTCACCCTTGGACTTGTAGAACTCGATGACGCCCTTGATGGCCAGGTTGTCGGACTCGGTGGCGCCCGAGGTGAAGACGATCTCCTGCTCGGCCGCGCCGATGAGCTCGGCCACCTGCTGCCGGGCCTTGTTCACCGCCGCCTCGGCCTTCCAGCCGAACACGTGATTGCGGCTGGCCGCGTTACCGAAGTCCTCGCGCAGGTAGGGCAGCATCGCCTCCAGCACCCGCGGGTCCAGCGGGGTGGTGGCGTGGTTGTCCATGTAGATCGGCAGCTTCACCATTGCTTCCAACACCTTCCTGGAGAGGACGTCGACTGGCGCCTCGGAGCGCCTTGGTCGCAGGGGGACCTACACCGTCACACTTGAATGTGGACCGGACTGGTCAAATATAAAAAGGGGCGCCTTCGGGTCAAGCGAACATCAGGAGCGCTACGGGTGTGGGTGCGTGCTCCCAATAGGACGCCTTAAGTCAACGCCGCGCCGTCGTGGATCAGTCCGGGTGCGCCGTCCTGGCGCGAGGTGCTCCGAAATGGCGCATACCCCTCGGCCAACCGCTTGATTTCCCAGCGAGCTCCACCCTGGCTGGTCGCCTGCACTGGCAGGGGCCACCACAGGGAGGAAGGCACATGAGCGCGAAGCAGGCGGCCCGCACGAAGGAGGCGCAGGAGACGGGGGAGGGT
>NZ_JABXEO010000084.1:0-36176 GCF_013372585.1 Myxococcus sp. AM010 | reverse complement strand
GCTGTTCGCGCTCCAGCGGGGCCCGGGCGCCCCCGGGCCCCGCTGGAGCGCGAACAGCCGCGCCACGTACTTCCCTATCTGGTCCGCCTCCAGGTTCACCTTCGCCCCCACACCCCGCGCCTTCAAGGTGGTGCGCTCCTGCGTCTCCGGGATGAGCTGCACCCGGAACCGGTCCGCCTCCAGCGTGTTGACGGTGAGGCTGATGCCGTCAATGGCCACAGAGCCCTTCTCGATGAAGTACGGCGCCAGCGCCTCCGGCAGCCGGAACCCCATCACCCAGGAGCCGCCCTCCGGGTACGTCTCCAGCACCTCACTGACGGCGTCCACGTGGCCTGAGACCAGGTGCCCGCCCAGCCGGTCCCCCAGCGCCAGGGCCCGCTCCAGGTTCACCCGGTCTCCCGGCTTCACGGCGCAGAGCGTCGTCCGCCGCAGCGTCTCCGGCGCGGCCTGCACGCGGAAGCTGTCGCCCGTGCGCTCCACCACCGTGAGGCAGGCGCCGTTGACGGCAATCGACTCGCCCAGCTCGAAGGCCGCCGCGCCCAGCGAAGTGTGAATCCACAGGTCGGTCATCCCGCCGGGGATGACACGCTCCACCCTGCCGAGGTCCTGAATGAGGCCGGTAAACATGGGGCCGCTTATAACGGACCCGCCCCGCCCGCGCCCACGGCCGCTCGTGTCCTACAGCAGCGCCTGGAGCAGGATGTCGTCGCCGTGGCGTTCGAAGGTGAGGTCCTTCACCGCCAGGGCCTGGGCCATCTCCTTCACGCCCAGGTCGCCGGCCCAGGACAGGCCCGGGCTGCCAATCAGCTTGGGCGCCAGGAAGAGCGACAGCGAGTCCGCCAGGTGCCCGCGCAGGAAGGAGCCGTACAGCTCCGCGCCGCCCTCCACCATGACGTGGTTGTGGCCCCCCTTCGCCAGCCGCCGCAGCAGGGCCTTGAGGTCCACCTGCCCCGCCTTCTGACGCAGCTGCCAGACGTCCACGCCCTGGGCCAGGAAGCGCCGCGCCTTGCGGCCCTCCGGGTCCTCCAGCGTGGCCACCACGGTGGGCGCCGCGCTGCGCTGCGTGAAGACGGTGTGGCCCGGAGACAGGCGCAGGTGGCTGTCCACCACCACGCGCAGCGGGTCCTTCCCGCCTCCTCCGGGCAGCCGCGTGGTCAGCTTCGGGTCGTCCTTCCGGACGGTGTTGGCGCCCACCAGGATGACGTCCACCGAGTCACGCAGCCGGTGGACCCAGGCGCGCGCCGGCGCCCCCGTCACCCAGCGCGAGTCACCGGTGGCGGTGGCCAGCTTTCCGTCCAGCGTCACCGCCGCCTTGAGCGTCACCCACGGCAGGCCGGTGCGAATCACCTTGAAGAAGGGCCGGTTGAGGCGGTCCGCCTCCTCCGCGAGCACGCCCGTGAGGACCTTCAGGCCGGCGCGCCGCATCCGCGCCACGCCCTTGCCGCTCACCTTCGGGTTGGGGTCCGCCGACGCGCAGATGACGCGCCGGACGCCCGCCTCGATGATGGCCATGCTGCACGGCGGGGTGCGCCCGTAGTGGTCGCACGGCTCCAGCGTGGTGTAGAGGTCCGCGCCCTTCGCGCGCGCGCCGGCGGCCTCCAACGCCACGACCTCCGCGTGCGCGGTGCCCGCCTTCTTGTGGTAGCCGCGGGCGATGATGCGCCCGCCCTTCACCAGCACCGCGCCCACGACGGGGTTGGGGCTGGTACGGCCCAGGCCCTTGGCGGCTTCCTCCAGCGCGATGCGCATGAAGAACTCAGCCACCGCCCGGTCGAAGTCCGCCGCGCGCTTCGCCCGGGGCGCCCGGGTCGCTTCCAACCTTGCCCGTGTCAGCAGCCGCATGTGCTTCCTCTAACCGCCCTTGTCCACCGGTGCCGTGGGCGGCGCCTGGCGCTGCTCGCGCGCCTCCGCC
This sequence comes from Myxococcus sp. AM010, assembly GCF_013372585.1. Taxonomy (NCBI): domain Bacteria; kingdom Pseudomonadati; phylum Myxococcota; class Myxococcia; order Myxococcales; family Myxococcaceae; genus Myxococcus; species Myxococcus sp. AM010. Next base: position 34,264 of record NZ_JABXEO010000084.1, on the reverse strand, counting down.
TCGCGCAGGGCCTTCAGCTCGTCCATGAACTCCGCGATGTCGCGGAAGCTGCGGTACACGGACGCGAAGCGGACATAGGCCACCTCGTCCAGTTGCCGCAGCCGGCGCATGATCTCCTCGCCGATGACGGACGAGGGCACTTCCTTCTCGCCCATGCCCTGCAGCTGCCGCTCGATGGCGACCACCGTCTCCTCGAGCTGGTCCGCGGACACGGGCCGCTTCTCACAGGCCTTCTTCAGCCCGTTGACGATCTTCTCCCGGTCGAACGCCTCGCGCCGCCCGTCCTTCTTCACGATGAGCGGATAGAGCTCCTCCACCCGCTCATACGTGGTGAAGCGGCGCTTGCAGGCCAGGCACTCGCGGCGCCGCCGGATGACGGAGCCCTCGTGTGACTCGCGGGAGTCGATGACCTTGTTCTCGGCGTCCTGACAGAAGGGGCAGCGCATGGAAGGGGACGGCCCGCCAGCCTACTTCAACCGCGAGGCGTAGAGCGGGAATCCCTGTGAGAGCTCCTTCACCTGCCCCTTGATGCGGGCCAGCGCGGCGTCGTCCTGCGCGGCGTCCAGCGCCTCGCCGATGAGCCGCCCCACCACCGCCATCTCCGCCTCGCGCATGCCGCGCGTGGTGATGGCCGGCGTGCCCACCCGGACGCCGGACGTGGTCATCGGCTTCTCCGGGTCGAACGGAATCATGTTCTTGTTCACGGTGATGCCGGCCTTGCCGAGCACCTCTTCGGCCACCTTGCCCGTGAGCTTCTTGGGGCGCAGGTCCACCAGCATCAGGTGGTTGTCCGTGCCGCCGGACGTCAGCCGCAGGCCGGCGCGCAGGAGCGCCTCCGCCAGCGCCTTCGCGTTGGCGACCGTCTGCCGCTGGTACGCCTTGAACTCCGGCGACAGCGCCTCCTTGAAGGCCACCGCCTTGCCAGCGATGACGTGCATCAGCGGGCCGCCCTGGATGCCGGGGAAGATCTGGCTGTTGATGCTCTTGGCGTATTGCTCGCGGCTCAGCACCAGGCCGCCGCGCGGGCCACGCAGCGTCTTGTGCGTGGTGCTGGTGACGATGTCCGCCACCGGCACCGGCGAGGGATGCACGCCCGCGGCCACCAGGCCGGCGATGTGCGCCATGTCCACCAGCATGGCCGCGCCCACCGCGTCGGCGATCTCACGGAACTTCGCGAAGTCCAGCGTGCGCGGGTACGCGCTGGCGCCCACGACGATGACCTTCGGCTTGTGCTCCCTGGCCAGCGACTCCACCTGCGCGAAGTCGATGGTCTCCGTGTCACGCGTCAGGCCGTAGTGGACGACCTTGTAGAGCTTGCCGGAGAAGTTGAACGTGGCGCCGTGGGTGAGGTGGCCGCCGGAGTTGAGGTCCAGCGACAGCATGGTGTCGCCCGGCTTCATCAGCGCCATGAAGGCGCCCATGTTGGCCTGGCTGCCGGAGTGCGCCTGCACGTTGACCGCGTCCGCGCCGAACAAGTCCCGGGCGCGGGCGATGGCCAGACTCTCCGCGACGTCCACCACCTCGCAGCCGCCGTAGTAGCGCTTGCCGGGGTAGCCCTCCGCGTACTTGTTGGTGAGCACCGAGCCCACCGCCTCCATCACCGCCGGAGAGACGAAGTTCTCCGAAGCGATGAGCTCCAGCCCCTCCTCCTGGCGCTGGGTCTCCTCGCGGAGGACGCGGGCAATCTCCGGGTCCACTTCGGCCAGCGTACGGATGTTCTCCATGGCGGATTCCCTCGAACGACGGGTACGGCGGGGCCGTTAGCCCTGGGACTCGGCCTCGCGAATCATCTGGACGCGCCGCTCGTGGCGGCCGCCTTCGAAAGCAGTGCTGAGGAACGCCTCCAGGATGGCGCGGCCCACGCCGGCCCCCACCACGCGCTGGCCCAGGCACAGCACGTTGGCGTCATTGTGGGCCCGGGCCATACGGGCCTCGAACTCCGTGGTGCACAGGGCCGCCCGGATGCCCTGGTGCTTGTTGGCGACGATGCTCATGCCAATACCGGTGCCACACACCAGCACGCCCAGGGTGGCCTGCCCGGACGCCACGGCGCGGGACACCCGCGCGGCGAAGTCCGGATAGTCCACCGAGTCCCGCGTGACGGGACCCACGTCTTCGTGGGCCACGCCCCGCGCGGTGAGCGCCGACACCAGCTCCTGCCGGAGCTCCAGGCCCGCGTGGTCTGAAGCGAGGATGACTTTCACGCGGGGTTCTCCTGGGACGGCTAGAAGCGCTTGAACACCAGCACGGCGTTGGTGCCGCCGAAGCCAAACGAGTTGCTCATCACCGCGTCCACCCGGGCCTCACGCGCCTGGTTGGGCACGTAGTCCAGGTCGCAGTCCGGGTCGGGCGACGTCTGGTTGATGGTGGGCGGCAGGAGGTTGCGCGTCAGCGCCAGCGCGCTGACCACGGCCTCGAAGCCCCCCGCCGCGCCGAGCATGTGGCCCGTCATCGACTTGGTCGACGACACGGCGACCTTGCGCGCGTGGTCCCCGAACACCGCCTTGATGGCCTTCGTCTCATTCGCGTCGTTGAACGGCGTCGAGGTGCCGTGGGCGTTGATGTAGCCCACGTCCTCCGGGTTCATCCCCGCGGATTGGAGCGCCAGCCGCATGCAGCGCGCCGCGCCCTCGCCCTCCGGGGCCGGCTGGGTGACGTGGTACGCGTCCGAGTTGGCGCCGTACCCCACCACCTCCGCCAGGATGTTGGCGCCGCGCTTCTTCGCGGCCTCCATCTCCTCCAGCACCAGGATGCCCGCGCCCTCGCCCATGACGAAGCCGTCACGCTCCTTGTCGAAGGGACGGCTGGCCCCGGCCGGATCATCATTGCGCGTGGACAGCGCCTTCATCACCGAGAAGCCACCCAGCCCCAGCGGGGTGATGGCCGCCTCGGCGCCGCCGGCGATGACCGCGTCCGTCTCACCCAGGCGGATGGACTTCCAGGCCTCGCCAATGGCGTGGGCGCTGGTGGCGCACGCGGACACCGGCGCCCAGTTCGGCCCCTTGCAGTTGTACCGCATGGAGATGAGGCCCGGCGCCATGTTGATGATCATCTGGATGATGAAGAAGGGCGACAACCGGTCGAACCCCTTCTCCAACCCCTTGCGGTGCTGCTCTTCCAGCGAAGAGATACCGCCGATGCCTGAGCCGACGATGACGCCGACCTTCTCGGGGATGTAGCCGTGCGGCTTGTCTGGACCGACGGGTAGCCCTGACTCCTCCACCGCCATCTGCGCGGCGGCGAGCGAGAACTGCGCATACAGGTCCATCCGGCGCACTTCGCGCTTCTCGATGAACTTCTCGGGCTCGAAGTCCTTCACCTCACCCGCGATGCGCGTGTCGATCTTCCCAACGTCAAAGCGCGTGACCTGGGCAATACCCGACGTGCCGGCGATCAACGCCTGCCAGTTCTTCTCGGTTCCGGTTCCCAGAGCCGAAACGAGCCCGGTTCCGGTGACGACGACTCGACGTTGTGACACGGTCCTCTCCGGTGGCGCCTGGGACACCGGGGACGCCGCGCATCACGCGGCGTCGCCCCGCACCCCGGCACGCCGTGGTGCTACCTACTTCTTGTGGGTGTTGATGTAGTTGGTGGCGTCGGCGACGGTCTTGATGTTCTCCGCCTCTTCGTCGGGAATCTCGACCTCGAACTCCTCTTCCATCGCCATGACGAGCTCCACGATGTCGAGGCTGTCCGCGCCCAGGTCCTCGATGAAGGAGGACTCCGGCTTGATCTCATCCTCTCCGACACCGAGCTGGTCGGCGATGATGGACTTGACCTTGGCCTCAATGGTTGACGTCGACATAAGTGTAGAACCCTCCAGGAACCAGATGTGGCCCGGCTGGCTTCCCGGACCATGTCGAAAGCGGGCGCGGTATATCCCACGCCCGGCGGCAATCCAACCGTGGGTTACATGTACATGCCGCCGTTGACCTTCAGGACCTCGCCGGTGATGTAGGACGCGGCGTCCCCGGCCAGGAAGACGACGGCGCCGGCGACCTCCTCTGGATTGCCCAGCCGCCCCAGGGGGATGCCCTCCAGCATCTTCTGGCGCATCTCGTCATTGATCTGATGCGTCATGTCCGTCCCGATGAAGCCGGGGGACACGGCGTTGACGCGGATGTTCCGGCTGGACAGCTCGCGGGCCACGGACTTCGTCAGGCCAATGAGCCCCGCCTTGGACGCCGAGTAGGCCGCCTGACCGCCGTTGCCCATCTCCCCCACCACGGAGGTGATGTTGATGATGGCGCCGCCCTTCTGCTTCATCATGGGCCTGCTGGCGGCGCGGATGAGCGAGAAGGCGCCCTTGAGGTTGGTGTCCAGCTGCTTGTCCCAGTCCTCGTCCTTCACCCGCATCACCAGGCCGTCCACCGCGACGCCCGCGTTGTTGACGAGCACGTCCAGCCGGCCGTGGCCCTTGACGATGCCGTCCACGGCGCTGGCGCAGGCGGCGCTGTCGGACACGTCGAAGCGAATGGCCTCCGCCTTGGCGCCCTCCGCCTGGAGCAGGGCCACCGTCTCCTGGGCCGCCGCTTCATTGCCCGCATAGCTGATGACCACGGTGGAGGCCCCCGCCTTGGCGAAGGCCACCGCGCACGCCCGGCCGATGCCGCGCGAGCCACCCGTCACGAGCACGACCTTGTCCTTGAAGCCGCTCATGGTGCCACCCCCAGTGCCGCGAGCGCCTTGTCCAGGCTCGCGGAGTCCTCGACGTTGAACAGCTCGATGTCCTTGGTGATGCGCTTGACCAGCCCCACCAGCACCTTGCCCGGCCCCAGCTCGATGATGCGGGTGACGCCTTCGGCCTTCAGCGCCTCCACGCACTCAATCCAGCGCACCGGCGAGCTCACCTGCTCCAGGAGCAGCGACACGACCCGCGACGCGTCCGCGTTGGGCCGGGCCTCCACGTTGGTCACCACCGGCACGGACGGCGCGGACACCGGGATGCGGCCCAGCACCTCCGCCAGCCGGGGCTGCACCGGCGACATCAGCGCGCAGTGGAAGGGGGCGGACACCGGCAGGGTCATCACTCGCCTGGCGCCGGCCTCCTTGCACTTCACCCCGGCGCGCTCCACCGCCGCGGCGTCACCGGCGATGACCGTCTGCTCGGGCGAGTTGTAGTTCGCCGGCGACACCACCTGCCCCTCGGCCGCCGCGTCGCAGGCCGCCTTCACCTTCTCCGGCACCAGGCCCAACACCGCGGCCATGGCGCCCACGCCCGCGGGCACCGCCTCCTGCATGAAGGTGCCCCGCGCGCGCACCGCCCGAGCCGCGTCGCCCAGGTCCATGGAGCCCGCGGCCACCAGCGCCGAGTACTCGCCCAGCGAGTGCCCCGCCACGAAGGACGGCGCCGGCCCCCGCTTCGCGAACACCGCGTGCGCCGCCAGCGACACCGTGAGGATGGCCGGCTGGGTGTTGGCCGTGAGCTTCAAGGCCTCGTCCGGGCCCTCGAAGCAGAGGGTGGAGAGCTTCTCCCCCAGGGCGGCGTCGACCGCGTCGAACACGGCCCGGGCCTCGGGGAACTTTTCATACAGGTCCTTGCCCATCCCCACGGCCTGGCTGCCCTGCCCGGGGAACACGAACGCGACCTTCGACATGCGGACTCTGCCTCCTCTTCAGCGGCCGGGGCCGCAGCCTCTAATCGGAAACGCCCGCGTCTGTCGCCCTTTTTCCCTTCGGGTGGGTCGGAAGCCACGCCCCCGCGCGTTCGATGCAACGCGTCAACTCCGCCTGCACGCCGCCCTCCGCCATGGCCAGCGCCGCGCCCAGCGCGTTGAAGAGGGCCCGGGGCGTGGAGCGCCCATGCGCGACGATGCCCACCCCCTGGATGCCCAGCAGGGGCGCCCCGCCGTATTCGGCGTAGTCCACCACCCGGCGCAGCCCGGCCAGCGCGGGCTGGAGCAGCATCGCCCCCACCTTCTCCGCCAGCCCTCCGCGCCGCTCGATGGCCTGACGCAGCAGGCCAATGACGCCCATGCCCACGCCCTCGGATGTCTTCAGGACGACGTTTCCGGTGAAGCCGTCCGTCACCACCACCTGCACCTCGCCGGAGAAGAGGTCCTTGCCCTCCACGTAACCCACGAAGTCCAGATCCGAGCGCCGCAGCAGCTCGCTGGCCTCCCGGGTGAGCGGCGTCCCCTTGGAGGACTCCTCTCCATTGGAGAGCACGGCCACCCGGGGCCGGGCCACGCCCATGCGCGCGCGCACGTAGGCCTCTCCCATGACGGCGAACTGGGCCAGGTGCGACGGGCGGCAGTCCACGTTGGCGCCCGCGTCCAGCAACAGGCAGCGACCGCCGCCCTTGAGCGCGGGGAAGAGCGCGGCGATGGCCGGACGCTCCACGCCCGGCAGCCGCCCCAGCGAGAGCAGCCCCCCGGCCATGACGGCGCCGGAGTTGCCCGCCGAGACGAGCGCCTCCGCCCGGCCGTCCCGCACCAGCTCGAAGCCGACCCGGAGGGAGGAGTCCCGCTTGCGGCGGAAGGCGGCCGAGGCGTGCTCGTCCATCTCCACGACCTCCGAGGCGTGGTGGACCTGGAGGTTGGCCGGAGGCCTCAGCTTGCCCAGCAGGGGCGCCACCTTCGCCTCGTCGCCCACCAGGAGCACCTCATGGCCGGGGTGGGCCCGCGCGAAGAGCACCCCACCCTCCACGGGGGCGGCGGGCGCGTGATCGCCGCCCATGGCATCCAGCACCAGCCTCATCCCCACCCTCTCCTTGCCCGCCAGGCGTCCCGGCGGCTGTTGGTGTCGGTATCCCACCCGCCGGGGGGCGGGCGGCGCGCAGCACAGCAGGAACCCTCCAGGGGGGCAACGACTGGCTGACACGCCCTGGGGCGTGGCCAGAAGAATGGCGCCTGTGCCATGGGCGTTGTCACCGGGCACCGTCCGGGATAGACGGTGCCCGGGAGATGTCGGGCCCTCCCGCGTTGCCGCATTGACTCGGGGGCTTCGAGCCGCTAGGGTCCGCCGCCTTCCGAAGCCGGACATGGAGTACGGGAGCCTTCGTGCGACCGCCCCAGGCCGGTTTCGAGCAGAGAGAGTGTTGCGCACGGAGCCGGGGACCCCGGCACAGCGCGAAAGACTTTGGACTCAACCGGTCCGGACCGGCGCGAACGCTCCGGGTCGGAGTCGAATATAGAGGTGAGCCGTGGGTGTCCCCAAGAAGCGTACTTCGAAGATGCGTCGTGACCGCCGTCGTGCGGCCAACAACAACCTGCGGAGCGCCGTGCAGGTGACCAAGTGCCCGAACTGCAAGGAGCCGGTGATGCCTCACCGCGCCTGCACGTCCTGTGGCCAGTACAAGGGCCGTGAAGTCGTGGCTCAGGCCGAGGCCTGACGCACCGCCGAAGACAGCGCCCTCCCCGGGTGCTGTGAAACACGACGGGCCGCGCCTCCATCCCGTGGAGGCCGCGGCCCTTGTCGTTTCCGGGGCCCCCCTCACGAGGCGGCCCCGCGCTCCAGGCGCACTTCAGTTGCTGAGCTTGATGTTCTTCAGCGGCGCCAGCCGCGGGTCCACGGGCCGGGTGTCACAGGCGCAGGCGACGTCGTTGCGGTTCGCGCCGCACTGCGAGCACAGGCCCTTGCAGTCGTCCCGGCACACGGCGCTCATCGGCAGGGCCAGCAGGAGCTGCTCGCGAACGATGGGGTCCAGGTTGATGACCCTCCCGTCGAACAGCTCCTGATCCGCGTCGTCCAGCCCGAAGGAGCCGCCAGACTCTCCCTGGCTGCGCTCCTTCTTCTCCATGGCCTTCTCGTCGTCATCCTTGAAGTCGTCGCCCCGGGCCAGCGACTCAGGCACCAGGTTGAGCGTGAATTCCACGGGGACCTTCGTGGCCACGTCGGTGAGGCAGCGCTTGCAGGGGCTGGTGACGTCCACCGTGAAGCGCCCCTCCAGCAGCACGCCGCCGCCCAGCTTGCGCAGCGACGCCTTCAATGTCGCCGGGGCCGTGGCCCGGAATCCGGTATCCTCGCCGGAGGCCGCGCCTCCCAGCGTCTCACCGAGCAGCTCGAGATTGACGGGCTCCTCGAGCTTCAGCCCTGCGTCCTTGATTTGATCAACCTTTACGAGCATTTACGCTGCTTCCAGGCAAAAAGGGGCGCGCAACATAGAGGGCGGCCCCTCCAGCGTCAACACGCCCTCGTGCAACACCGCCACGAAGATGTCACCGCGCCGTCACCCCCGATGGGCCGGCCTTCGTGGATTCTCTCAATAACGTTTTGATAGGTTCGAATCGATGCACGGACACGGCTGGCGGTTGCGCGGGTGGGCCCTCCTCCTGGTGCTGGGCCTGGGTGCCCGACCGGGCTGGAGCCGGCCCCTCTTTCCTGCGCCTGTTCTCTCGCAGCTCGGCCCGGCCAGTCCGGCCATCACCGAGGCCCGTGAGCAGTTCGACCAGGGTGACTTCGAAGCGGCGCGGCGCACCCTCCTGGAAGGCCTGGACGCGCCGGACCTGACGGATGATCAACTGGTGGAGATGTACCGCCTGCTGGGCCTGACGGGCCTCTACCTGGGGGACGAGCCCCAGGCACGCGACGCCTACGAGAAGCTGCTCCAGGCCCGGCCGGACTATGAGCTCCCCCGCAGCTCCCCGCCCAAGGTGCGCGCGCTCTACGCCCGCATCCGCGAGGACATCAAGAGCCGGCGCGTCCGCCCCGTCACCCTGGACGTGGACCCCATTCCTGATCCGCCGGGTGGCGAGCCCGTCGTCGTGGAGGCCGCCATCCAGGACCTGGCGCTGGGCGCCCGCGCGCGCCTCTTCTACCGGCGCGTGGGTGACGAGGCCTACAGCTCGGTGGACTTCGCGCGTGAGCGAGGCCCCGACGGCCGCCCCCGCGAGCGCTACCGCGCGGTGCTGCCGGCCTACGAGGTGCCCACCGAGGCCGAGGCCTACGAGATGGAGTACTACTTCGAGGTCGCGGACGCGGCGCAGCGCCGGCTCGCGGGCCGGGGGGACTCCTTCCAGCCGCTCATCTTCCAGGTGGCGCCCCAGGCCGTGCGCGCCAGCGCCGCCGACGCCGCGACCTCCCGCCCCTGGTACAAGAGCCCCTGGCTCTGGGTGGGCGTGGGCGCGGTGGCCATTGGCGCCACCGCCGGCATCGTGGCGTTGACCTCCTCCGAGGAGCGAGGCCGCGTCCCCATCACCATCCGCGTGGAGCCCCCCGTCCCATGAGCCTGCGCCTCCTGTCCGCGCTGTTGCTGATCGGCCTTGCCGCGTGTGGCCCCGACGCCGAGCCCGCCGGCCGCTTTCCGCTCGCCCTGACGATGGAGCGCGCGGTGGCCAACGACGTCCAGGCCCTGCAGGTGGCCGTGGTGACGCGGGGCTCCAGCCGCAGCTGCACCGAGCTTCAGCGCACGTGCCTGGGCACCCAGGTGCGGCGTGACGACCTGGTGGCGCTGAAGGACGCCCAGGGCCGCGAGGGCCGGGTCCTCCGCTTCCCGGTGGACCTGGCGACCCTCCAGTCGGGTGGAAGCCTGGAGCTGGCGGTGGACGTGCCGGTGGGCCGAGATTACGCGCTCGTCATCGAGGCCATCACCACGGGGACCCCGCCCGGCTTCCTGGGGAGCTCCTGCAACTACCTCCGGGAGGTCAACGCGGGCGACAACGCCCCGGTGATTGCCGCGCCCCTGACGCTGACCGGTGGAGATTGCAATCCGTCCATCGCGCCATGAGCGCGGCCGGACTCAAGAGGACTTCATGTCGCGCATCCTGATTATCGAGGACGAGCAGGACCTGGCGGGCCTCGTCGACTACAACCTGCGGGCCGCGGGCTTCGAAACGGAGACGGCCAGCACCGGCGCGGGCGGGCTCGCCAAGGCGCGCGCGCAGCCGCCGGACCTGGTGCTGCTGGACTTGATGCTGCCGGACGTGGCGGGCAGCGAGGTGCTGCGCATGCTCAAGACGGACACCGAGCTGCGCAAGGCGTCCGTCATCATCGTCAGCGCGAAGGGCCAGGAGACCGACCGGGTACAGGGCCTGGAGCTGGGCGCGGATGACTACGTGGTGAAGCCCTTCTCCGTCCGGGAGCTCCTGCTGCGCGTCAAGGCCGTGCTGCGCCGGGCGGACGCGGAGGACGGACCCGCCGCGGTGCTCGCCTCCGGCGACATCAGCCTGGACACCACCCGCCACCAGGTGCGCGTGAAGGGCGAAGAGGTCCTCCTCACCGCGCTGGAGTTCCGCCTGCTGCGCACGCTGCTGGAGCGCTCGGACCGGGTGCAGACGCGCGAGGTGCTGCTGTCGGACGTCTGGGGCATCCAGGCGGAGATTCACACCCGCACCGTGGACACGCACATCAAGCGGCTGCGCGAGAAGCTGGGCCCCGCCGGAGACATCATCGAGACGGTGCGCGGCGTGGGCTACAAGCTCAGCCCCGCGTAAGGCCGCCCCGCCCATGCCCCTGCGCGCAACGCTCCTCCCGCTCCTGCTGCCCGCCGTCGTCGTCGCGACGCTCGTCGCCCTCCTCGACGGGCCGAAGGAGGTCGTCGCCGCGGCGCTCGTCGCGCTCGCCGGCTCCCTCATGTCCCTGGGCGTGAGCCGCGGAACACTGCAGCGGCAGCTCGACCTGCTGGCCCGCCACACCCGGGACCGCGCCGAGGGCGGCCCCCCACCTCGGCCCCCGTCGTCCCCGAGCGGCTGGACGAGGTGGCCGGCCTCGAGGGCGCCATCGACTCGCTGCACGCCCAGCTGTCCGCGCGAAACACGGTGCTCAACCAAGACGCGCGCACCCTCACCGCCGTGCTGGACGGCATGGCGGAGGGCATCTGGGTGACGGACGACGAGGGCACGGTGGTGCGCCACAACGACGCCCTCCGGGCCATGCTGGATTCCACGAGCAACCCGCTCACTGGCCAGCGCCCCCTGGCGCTCATCCGGAACGAGGCGCTGCACGACGCCGTGATGCGCGCCTGCCGGGAGAGCGCGTCCAGCCACCTGGAGCTCACGCTGGACGGCCTCTTCCCGCGCACGCTCTCCATCCGGGTGACACCGCTGGCCAAGGATTTGCCGGGCAGCGCCGCCGTCTTCCACGACGTCACCGAGCTGCGCCGGCTGGAGAAGGTGCGCAAGGACTTCGTGGCCAACGTGTCGCACGAGCTGCGCACGCCGATTACCGCCGTCCGCGGCTACGCGGAGACGCTCCAGGGCGGCGCCCTCAATGACCCCGTCATAGCGCCGAAGATGGTGGAAATCATCCACCGCCAGTCCGAACGCCTGTCCGAGCTGGTCGAGGACCTGCTGGAGCTGTCCCGCCTGGAGGCGCGCGAGGTGAGCCTGAAGCTCGCCCACGTCACCCTGGCCGACGCCGCCGCCCGCGCCGCCGACACCGTGCGCCCCAAGGCCGAGAGCAAGGGCCAGGTCGTCTCACTCCATGTCCCCCAAGGGCTGCTCGCGGTGGGAGACTCCCGGGCCGTGGAGCAGGTGCTGCTCAACCTGCTGGACAACGCGGTGAAGTACACGCCCGCGGGTGGCCGGGTGGAGGTTTACGGCGCGTACGAGCAAGGCCGCTGCGTGGTGCGGGTGAAGGACACGGGGGTGGGCATCGAGCCCAAGCACCTGTCGCGCATCTTCGAGCGCTTCTACCGGGTGGACAAGGGCCGCAGCCGGGACATGGGCGGTACCGGCCTGGGGCTGTCCATCGTCAAGCACCTGCTGCAGGCCATGGATGGCGAGGTCAAGGTGGAGAGCCAACCCAACGAGGGGAGCACCTTCACCATTTTTCTGCCCCTGGCGGCTTCATCGAGCGCGGCGACAGGGTAGGATGGAAGCACCATGCGGGTCGCCATCCTCGCGGACATCCACGGCAATCTTCCTGCCTGCGAGGCCGTCCTCGAGGACATCGCGCGCTCTGTGGCGCCCGACTACATCGTCGCGGCCGGTGACCTGGCGCTGCGTGGCGCCCATCCCCGGGAGACGGTGGACCTGCTCTTCGACCGGTGTGACTCCATCCTGATGGGCAACACCGACTGCTACCTGGCGGGCAACTACCTGGGCGGCGCCTACCGGGAGAAGGACCACTGGAAGACGGAGCTGCTGCGCTGGACGCGGGACCAGCTGGGCGGCGCGCTGCTGGAGAAGCTGGGCGCCCTGCCCTTCTCCGTGCGCTACACGCCGCGCAAGGGCCAGGACCTCTTCGTCTGCCACGCCAACCCGCGCAACCTCGAGGAGTCGCTGGACCCCACGCTGGATGACGTCGCGGTGCGCCGCTTCTTCAGCCACCTGGACGCGGCGGCCTGCGCCTTCGGGCACCTGCACTTCCCCTACCGCCGCCGCGTGGGCCGCATGCTCATCGCGGACGTGGCCAGCGCGGGCATCCCCCGGGACGGAGACTTGCGCCCCGCCTACGGCGTCTTCACCTTCACGCCCAAGGGCTGGCGGGTGCAGATTCGCCGGGTGCGCTACCCGGTGCGCAAGGCCACCCAGGCCCTCACCGCGCGCCGCGTCCCCGGCGGGCCGCTGCTGGTCCACAAGCTGGTGGAGGCGCGCTACCGCCACCACAACGCGCTGCTGGAGGCCGCGCGGCGGCACTCCGGGCTGCCGCCGCCGGGCCCGGTGCTCCGTCCGCCGCCGGGGGCCGCCTCGCGCGCCGCGGCCACGCCCATGGACAGTCGCCCCGCCCCGGAGGTCGACCCCGCCTCGTTGCCCACGGACATGGACGGCACCGTGACGGGCGCGGCGCCGCTGCCCCCGGACGCGCTCAACGATTTTGAAGGGTAGACGTTGTCGCCAGTCCGTTGCTTGCGCGAGGCCGCCGGGGGTGATTCACGGCGCTCACCATGTCTTCACGCGAGCTGCCGCTGCTGTTCATCCGCCACGCCGTCGCGGAGGACTCTCACGTCCTGGGCGATGAGGCGCGCGCCCTCACCCCGGAAGGCCGCGCCGCCTTCCGCCACCACGCACGCAAGCTGGCACGCCTCACGCCCCTGCGCGGCATCATCACCAGTCCGCTGGTGCGCGCCGTCCAGACGGCGGAGCTGCTCGCCGAGGCCTTCGGCGTGTCCGGCGTGGAGGTCCACCCCGCCCTGCTGCCCCAGCGCGGCGCGCACAAGCGCATCGTCGACCTGGGCCGCGAGCGCGGCGCGGGCTGGGCCCTGGTGGGCCACAACCCCTCTCTGGAGCGCGCGGCCATTCGCGCCCTGGAGCATGAGCTGCCGGACAAGCTGCGCAAGGGCGCGGCGCTGGCGCTCCATCCCCTGAAGAACGGCGGCTTCACGCTCGCGTGGTGGGCCACGCAGGGCAAGCCCGTGAAGCGGCCCGGCGACCTGCGCTGACGCGCCTCAGTGCACCGCGCCCAGCAGGAAGGACAGGATGAGCATGGCCAGCACCGTGGCGGTGATGCCCATGTAGAGCCGGTCCTTCTGCTGGCGGAAGATGAGCAGCGACAGGGCCACCCGCATCACCGGCACGGCCATCATCACCAACAGCCCCGCCATGACGAACGCCTGGCCCCGGGCGGCCAGCGCCCCCGTCACGACGTCCCCCAGCGTGTGCGGCACCGGGTGCGGTGAGGTGAGGCGCTGCAAGGCCTCGGATGAGACGAGGTAGTCCGGGTGGCGGAAGAACGTCACGACGGTGCCCAGCGTCACCAGCGCCAGGCTGGCGGCCACGCCGTACCGCAGCAGGTCGCTGATGAGCAGCTCCGGCTGGAGCAGCGAGGCGTCCTCGCCGTCGTCCTGCACCGCCACGGTGGCGGCCTCGGGGCTCCGCGGCTCCGGCTTCGGGGCCTCGCTCATGGCGCCCACCCCTTGCGCAGCATCTCGAAGGACACCCACAGCAGCACGCCCACGAAGAGCGCGCGCAGCCACGTGCTGTTCACCCGGGCCATCAGGTGACGTGAGCCCAGCCAGGCGCCCAGCGTGACGCCCACGCACACAGGCCCCGCGATGAACGGGTCGATGTTGCCGCGCGCGAAGTAGACGCCCGCGCTGGCCGCCGCCGTCACGCCAATCATGAAGTTGCTGGTGGCCGTGGACACCTTCAGCGGCAACCGCATGGTCAGGTCCATGGCCGGCACCTTGAGCGCGCCCGAGCCGATGCCCAGCATGCCGCTCACCGTGCCCGCCACGTACATCAGCCCCAGGCCCGCCAGCGGCCGCGTGACGCGGTAGGGCACCTCCCGGCCCCGCGACTCGTCCCAGTAGCTGCCGTGCAGCGCCAGCCGGTCCGCCAGCGCGTCCGCGGGCACCGGGGCCTCGTCGCGCGCTCGCATCCGCCGCAGCATCACCAGCGCCGACCCCGCCATGACGCAGCCAAAGACGAGGTACACGCCGCGCCCACCCACCAGCCCGGACATGAACGCGCCGCTGAGCGCGCCGGCCGTGGTCGCCAGCTCCAGGAACATGGCCACGCGGGTGTTGGCCATCCGGTCGCGGACGTAGGCCGCCGCCGCGCCGCTGGACGTGGCGATGACGGAGACGATGGACGCCCCCACCGCGTACTGGATGTCCACTTTCAGGAGCAGCGTGAGCACGGGAATCAGGATGAGCCCGCCGCCAATACCCAGCAGCGAGCCCAACAGTCCCGCGCCCACGGAGAACCCCAGGACGACAATCATGAAGAGGAAGGGAGTCATTGAAGCCGCGCCCCATCCTCTCCCCCTCACCGGCCTTTGGCCACCAGGAGAATGGCTCGATTCGAGCCGCTCCCCTGGTCGCCTGCTTCCTGCGGGCTACTGCGCGCTGGCCGCCACCGCCGGGCGCTGAGCACCGTTGCCGCTGGCGAGCGCGCCGTGGTCGTGGGTGTCCGTGCCCAGCTCGCGCAGCAGGGCCTCGCCCACCAGTTCGTCCATGGGGACGAAGCGGCCCAGCGCCGGGCGCCAGGCGTGGACCTGCGCCGTGCCAATGTCGAACCACCAGCCGTGCAGCCGCAGGGTGCCCGCGTCCAGCCGCGCCTTCACCCACGGATAGCTGGAGATGTGCTCCATCTGCAGCAGCACGTTGTTCTGGGACAGGCGGTCGTAGTCCGACCGGCCCTCACCCAGCTTCGGGTTCGCCTCCATCCGCTGGAGCGCGGCCTTGCCGTGCTCGAGCCAGCCGCTGAGGTTCGGGTTCTCGGGCCCCACGCCGCCAGCGAGGACGGCCTTCATCGCGCCGCAGCTCGAATGGCCGCACACGACGATGTCCTCCACCGGCAGGTTGCGGAGCGAGAACTCCAGCGCGGCCGCCTCGGACTGGTCGCCCGTGGACTGCCCCTTGGAGTCCGACGGCGGCACCATGTTGCCGACGTTGCGGACCACGAACAGGTCACCCGGGTCCGTGGACACGAGCAGGTTGGGCACCACGCGGCTGTCCGCGCAGGCGATGAAGAGGCAATCCGGCTTCTGCCCCTGCGCCAGCAGCGCGAACTTCTCCCGGTGTTTGGACCGGGCGTTGAGCTGAAAGTCCAACAGACCGCGGATGAGCTTCCTCACTGCGCACCTCCGGAGACAAGCGAGTTGTGATTGGGACCTTCGACGACCGCGGGGCTGCTCGACTTCACCGTGCCCTTGCGGCTCCAGACATCCTCGAGCGACTCGGTGAACACCGTGCCCCCCGTCTTGCGATGCGTGTCGCACCAGCTCTCCAGGGCTTCGTGCCCGGAGTGGTCCAGCGTCTGCACGGCCAGGTCCAGCTCCACCTTGGAGCCCGAAGGAACCTGCGCCAGCGCGACGGACAGCCTGGGGACACCGACGAACGTCAGCGCGCCCGAGATTCGCACCAGATAGGACGCGTCCGCCTGCGGGTGCACGTCCACCTTGACGCTGCCCAGGTGCCACAGCAGGCGCAGCACCGCGAACGCCAGGCCCATGCCGATACCGGCCAGCAGGTTGACGCCCACCACGCCGGCCACCGTCACCAGGTACACGGCCAGCTCGCCGCGCTTATGGAGCTCACGGATGTGGTGCACGTTCACCAGCTTCGCGCCGACGAAGACGAGCAGACCCGCCAGCACCGTGAGGGGAACGAGCCCCGCCACCGAGCCGAGCAGCGTGATGAACAGGAGCAGCCACACGCCGTGCAGCGTGCCCGACAGCCGCGTCTTCGCGCCGGCGGTGATGTTGGTGGCGCTGCGGACGATGACGCCGGTGATGGGCAGGCCGCCCGCCAGCCCCGAAAGCGTGTTCGCCAGGCCCTGCCCGAAGAGCTCCTTGTCCAGGTTCGCACGGGGGCCCGTGTGCATCTTGTCCGTGGCCACCGCGCTCAAGAGCGACTCCGCGCTCGCGACCAGCGCCAGCGACAGCACCGCCGTGCCGAAGGCCACCCAGTCACCCTTGGGGAAGGTGGGCAGCTGGATGCTGGAGAGGATGTTCTCCGGCAGCTCCACCCGCGCCACGTCCGCGCTGAGGAAGGTCGCCGCCGCGGTGGCGCCCACCACGGCCACGAGCGGGCCGGGGACCTTCTTCAGCTTCCCGGGAACGAACTGCCACGCAACCATCAGGCCGAGGGTCAGCAGGCCCAGCAGCGTCGCGGCGCCATGCAGGTCCGCGATCTGCCCCGGCAGCTCCTTCACGTTCTGCCACGCGCTCGACTGGGGCGCGCCACCCATCACGATGTGGACCTGCCCCAGGACGATGAGGATGCCGATACCGGCCATCATCCCGTGGATGACGGCGGGGGAGATGGCCAGCGCGCCGCGCGCCACCTTCAGCCCACCGAGAATCATCTGAAGCACGCCCGCGACGGCTACCGCCGCGCACGTCATTGCCAGCCCCATCTGCTGGATGAAGCCGAACACCATCACCGCGAGGCCGGCCGCGGGACCGCTCACCTGGAGGGGCACGCCGCCGAACAGCCCCACCACGATGCCGCCAATCACACCCGCGATGAGCCCGCTGACGATGGGCGCGCCCGAAGCCAGCGCGATACCCATGCACAACGGCAACGCCACCAGGAACACCACCAGGGAGGCAGGCAGGTCCGCGCCTAGCGTCTTCCAGGGGGAAGCAGCGCTCTCAGGACTCTTCGAAGTCGACATCACACCTCCACACAAGTCGCCGCGACTACCGCGCGCGCAGAATCACGTGGAGGCCCTCCGCAAAGAGCGTGCCGTCCCTCTTCCACCGGGCTCAGAGGGAGTGCAATTCGATTGCGGCTGGGAATATGAAAGCGATTTTAAGTCCCGGACCCGGACTTAAAATTCCTTGAGGTCACGGGCCTCAAGAATCTTGAAGTGCCCCGCGCCTACTCCTCCTCGAGCCGGCGGAGGAAGGTGGGATAGGAGAGCCCCAGCACCCGGGCGGCCTCCATGCGGCGCCCCTCCAGGCGGGCGAGGACGTGCCGGACGTACAACCGCTCCACGTCCTGCAAGGACCGCGGAGCGCCGGGGACGACGAAGGCGTCGGGGTCCACGGCGGGCGGGCCGCTGGCGCCTTGCGGCTCCAGGGAAGCGAGCTCCAGCTCGGGTCCAGCCTCCAGCACCAGGGCCCGCTCAAGCACGTTGCGCAGCTCACGGACGTTGCCGGGGAACGGGTAGCGCTCCAGCCGGGCCTGAGCCGCGCTGGAGAACCCCACGGGCCGGCGCCCCAGCTCGGCGCACAGCTCCGCCACCAGGGACTGCGCCAGGGGCAGCAGATCCTCGCGGCGCTCGCGCAGCGGCGGAATGTCCACCCGGAACACGCTCAGGCGGAAGTAGAGGTCCTCGCGGAAGCGGCCCTCGGCGACCTCCTTCGTCAGGTCGCGGTTGGTGGCCGTCACCACGCGCGCGCTGCTGCTCAGCTCGGCGGTGCCGCCCAGGCGGCGGAAGGCGCCCTTGTCCAGGAAGGTGAGCAGCTTTGCCTGGAGCTGCAGGGGCAGCTCGCCCACCTCGTCCAGGAAGAGCACGCCGCCCGCGGCCACCTCCACCAGGCCGCGGCGGGCGGTGCGCGCGTCGGTGAAGGCGCCGCGCTCATGGCCGAAGAGCTCGCTTTCCACCATGGTGGCGGGCAGCGCGGCGCAGTTGACGTGGACGAACGAGCCCTGCCCGCCCTGCAGCGCGTGCAGGTGGCGCGCGATGACCTCCTTGCCCACGCCCGTCTCGCCCAGCAGCAGCACCGGGCTGCGCGGCGCCTTGGCGATGCGCTCCAGCATCTGCAGCGCGGCGAGCATCTTCGGCGAGTGCGGCCGCGACAGGCGCCGCCTTCCGCCCAGCTCGCTCTCCGCCTGACGCAGCCGCTCCTGGAGTTGCAGGTCCGCGGCGGCGCGGCGCGCGCGCAGCACCAGGTCATCCAGCTCCACCGGCTTGGACAGGTAGTCGCGCGCGCCCGCCTGGATGGCCTCCACCGCGCTGGCGATGTCGCCGTGCGCCGTCACCATCAGCACGGGTGTGTCCGGGAGCTGGGCGCGCAGCTCTGGCAGGAAGTCGATGCCGTCCCCATCCGGCAGGCGCCGGTCCAACACCACCAGGTCCGGCGCCTCGCGGGACATGGCCGCGCGCGCGTCATGGAGCGAATGCGCCAACGTGACGCGGAAGCCCTCGTGGCGCAGCACGGAGGCAGCCAGCGAGGCGAAGGTCCGGTCGTCATCCACCAGCAGCAGATAGGTGCTCATCTGGCCACCTCCAACGGAAGGCGCAGCGTGAAGCGGCTCCCCAACGGACTCCGGACATAGTTCAGACTGCCACCATGGGCTTCGACGGAGGCCCGCGCCATGGGCAGCCCCAGCCCCACGCCCTTGGCCCGCCCGGTGGCGAAAGGCTCCCACAACCTGGGCTCGAGCCGCGGGTCCACGCCGCCCGCATTGTCCTCCACCACGAGCACGGCGTCATGGTCGTCCCGCGTCAGACGCACGCTCACCCAGGGTGCCAGCTGCATCCCCGTGTCCTTCGCCACCGCGCCCGCCTCCACCGCGTTGCGGAGCAGGTTGTCGATGGCGGACACCAGCAGCGCGGCATCCCCCTGGACCCACAGGGACTCCTCCAGGGACGTCGTCAGCGCCACGGCCTCTGACTCCGGAAGCAGCTTCACACCCTGGAGCGCGTCCTGCACCAGCAGGTGCACCTCGCAACTGCGGCGCAGCGCGGCACGAGGCGCCCCGAAGGAAAGCAGCGAGCGCGCCAGATGGCTCAGGCGCTCCACCTGCGAGCGCAGCGCGCCCACGGGCAGCTCGCTGCCCGCGGGGGTGTGCCGGAGCACGGACAGCGCGGCCTGGATGCCGTTGAGGGCGTTCTTCACCTCATGCGCGATGAGCGAGGCCGCCGTCCCCAGCGCGGCCATGGTCTCCTGGCGTCTGAGCCGCTCCTCGGCCCCCAGCAGCGAACGGTAGGAGTGCCGCAGCAGGAGGATGAAGATGATGAGCGTGCTGCTCAGCAGGGCGATGTGGAACGCCAGCTGCCGCAGGAAGCGCGCCCGCAGGCCCGCGGTGGCCGTCTCCTCCTCCAGGACGACGAACAGCAGGTCGCTCTTCCCCACCCACGCGCCCGCGCCCAGCATCTGCTTGCCATCCAGCGTCAGCGGACCCGGCATGTCCGCCAGCGCGCGCAGCCGCCCCGTGGTGTCCCCGGCGCCCAGCGTGAGCCCCAGCGGCATCAGCAGCTGCCCGTGGTCATCCATCAGCACCAGCGACGTCTGGGCGGTGGGCCGCGTGGGCAGCGCGCTGGCGCGGAGCTCTCCCAACAGCACGCCCTTGACGCGGCCCTCTTGGAGCATGGGGACGGCGACCACGATGGGCCCCCCCTCCCCTTCCAGCAGGTCGATCTCCGGCTGGCGCCCCTCCACCATCCTGCGAAACCAGGGTCGCAGCGTCAGCGGCGAGCGCCCCAGCGGCATGTCCGGAGGGTCGCTCCAGACGCGCTCGCCGGCGGGCGTCAGCAGGGCCACGCCTTCCGAGAAGAGGGTCGAATGAGAGAAGGCGCTCTCCAGCAGGGCCAGCTCCGCCGGGGAGACGCCGTTTTCGGGATACAGCGCGGGGTGCCCGGCCACGCGGGCCAGCTCCGCCTCCAACAGCCCCAGGTGGACGCCCAGCGCCTCCGACTGCACCTGCGCCTGGTTGAGCAGCCGGCTCAGCAGCTCCTCGCGCGCGTTGCGCACATCCTCCACGTAGCCCAGCACGGGGCTCGTCAGCGCCACCAGCCCCACCAGCCCCAGGCCGACGAGCGCGGAGCGCCCCCCGCGCCGCTGCGCGTGGGCCAGCTCGCCGGGCGTGGGAGTCAGCGTGGGAAGCGGAGGTGGGGTCGGCGGCGGGTGGGCGGAGGTCATGACAGGGCGCCCAGGGGTTTACCCCGGCACGGCAGCGCCTTCACGCGCAAACAGGCCACGTGGCCGGGGGCCCGCTCGCTGGAGGGCCGGCCACCGCCCCGTGTCGCCCGTTCCCGCGCGTGTTCCAGCCCTGACGAAGTTGTTGCACACGAGTCACACGGTCGGAAACGGGGGCGCGCAGAGTGACTGCCCGCCATGCCCCATGTCCTCATCGTCGACGACGAACGCGACCTCGCGGAGCTCATTGATTTCAACCTGCGGGGCTCTGGCCTCACCACGCACGTGGCCCACACCGGCGAAGAAGCGCTGGTGGCCGCCCGGGAGCAGCACCCCGACCTCGTGCTGCTGGACCTGATGATGCCGGACATGTCCGGCATCGATGTCTGCCGGCAGCTGCGGGCAAACCCCCAGTCCCGGGGCGTCCTCATCGTCATGCTCACCGCCAAGGGCGAGGAGTCCGACCGCATCCGCGGCTTCGAGGTGGGCGCGGACGACTACGTGGTGAAGCCCTTCAGCGTGCGGGAGCTGGTGCTGCGCCTGAAGGCCATCCTCCGCCGCGGCGCGCCCACGACCGGGAGCACGGCGCCGCTGGCGCTGGGGCCCCTGCGCCTGGACGTGGCGTCCCACCGCTTCTTCGTGGAGGAGCGCGAGGTGGCCCTCACCGCGCTGGAGTTCCGGCTGCTGGAGCACCTGCTCGCCCGCCTGGGTCGGGTGCAGACGCGTGAGCAGTTGCTGGAAGAGGTGTGGGGCCTGTCCTCCTCCCTGGAGACGCGCACCATCGACACCCACGTCATGCGCCTGCGCGACAAGCTGGGCCCGGCGCGCGCGCTGCTGGAGACGGTCCGCGGTGTCGGCTACCGGATGCTGGACCCGACCGCGGGCTGAGCGTCGTGACGGCGATGTCACACGGTGGACGCGAAACGGACACCCACGTCACGTAGAAGCGCGGCGTCTTCGCGCAAGCCTCACACCGCGGCCAGATTCCGGTCCGCATCATTTCAGCCAGGAGAAGTCCCCCATGAAATCGCTCCTCAAGCCCCTGCTCGCGGTGTTCCTCCTGGCGCTCCCCGCCGCTGCCCAGGCGGGCACCGTCACCATCAAGGGCTCCGACACCATGGTCATCCTCGGCCAGCGCTGGGCCGAGGCGTTCATGAAGAAGCACCCCACCCTCAAGGTCCAGGTCACCGGCGGCGGCTCCGGCGTGGGCCTGGCGGCGCTCCAGAACGGCACCACGGACATCGCCATGTCCAGCCGGGAGATGAAGAAGGCGGAGTCCGACAAGCTCCGCGCGCGCTACAAGGCGCCGCCCGTGCAGCGCTCGGTGGCCAAGGACGGCGTCACCTTCTACGTCCACCAGGCCAACCCCGTGAGCGCGCTCTCCCCTGAGCAGCTGATGAAGATCTACGTGGGCGACATCACCACCTGGAAGCAGGTGGGCGGCGCGGACGCGCCCATCGTCGCCTACTCCCGGGAGAACTCCTCCGGCACCTACGTCTTCGTGAAGGACATGGTGCTGGACGGCGAGGACTTCGCGCCCGCCATCCAGACGCTGCCCGGCACCGCCGCGGTGGTGAACGCCGTCTCCAAGGAGAAGAACAGCCTGGGCTACGGCGGCGCCGCCTACGCAGAGGGCATCAAGGAGCTGAAGGTCAAGAAGGGCAACGAGGAGATCGCCCCCAGCGCGGACAACATCAAGAGCGGCAAGTACCCGCTGGCGCGCGACCTCTTCTTCTACCTGCGCGCCGAGCCGACGGGCGACATCAAGACCTTCATCGACTTCGCGCTCTCCCCCGAAGGTCAGGCCATCGTCACCCAGGTCGGCTACTTCCCCGTGAAGTAGCCGCGGAGCGTCACACGAATGTCACAAGAGGCCCTGAGTCACAATGGATAGACAGGCGACCATGGAGCAGGGTCTCACGCAACGCGTGGCCGCGCCGCGCCTGTCCGCGGCCGCTCGGAGGCGTCAGCTGCGGGAGAAGGCCGTCGCGGGCTTCATCACGCTGATGGCGTTCACCGGCATCGCCGCGCTCGTCCTCATCATCGTCTTCGTGGCCAAGGAGGCGCTGACGCTCTTCACCGACGCGGAGGCCCGCCACGAGGCCAGCCTCTCCAAGATGTTCCTGCCGCAGGAGGGCCGCTACCCATTCCGGTGGCAGCCCGTGTCGGACACGCCCAAGGTCAGCATGATTCCGCTGTTCGTGGGCACGCTGAAAATCACGCTGGTCTCCATGTTGGTGGCGGTGCCCATGGGCATCTTCAGCGCGCTCTTCGTCGCGGAGTTCGCTCCGCGGCGCCTGCGCGAGCTGCTCAAGCCCGTCATCGAGCTGCTGGCCGGCATCCCCTCCGTGGTGCTGGGCTTCTTCGCGCTGATGGTGCTGTCCCCCATGGTGAAGGACCTGCTCCACCTGGACCGGCCGCTCAACGGCACGCTGGCGGGACTGGCGCTGGCGCTGGCCATCGTCCCGGTCATCTTCACCGTGTCCGAGGACGCGCTCACCGCGGTGCCCCGCAGCTACCGCGAGGCCTCGCTGGCGCTGGGCGCCACGCTCTGGGAGACGGCGTGGAAGGTGGTGCTGCCCGCGGCGGCCCCCGGCATCCTCGCCGCGTGCGTGCTGGGCTTCGGCCGGGCCATTGGCGAGACGATGATTGTCCTCATGGCTTCGGGCAACGCGGACATCGTGTCCTGGAACCTGGGAGATTCGGCGCGCTCGCTGTCGGCCACCATCGCTGCGGAGATGGGTGAGGTCGTGGTGGGCAGTCCGCATTACTCGCTGCTGTTCTTCATTGGCGTGGAGCTGTTCATCTTCACCTTCGTCCTCAACATGGTGGCCTCCACGTGGACGAAGAAGGTCCTCCAGCGGCTGACCGGGAGCGCCCCGTGAAGTACACCACGCGCCGTGCGGTGGGGCTGGGCCTCACCGGACTGACGGCCCTCGCGGCCTTCTTCATCGTGGGCATGCTGGCCCTCATCCTGCTGGACGTCGCCCGCAACGGGGCGCGTCACCTCTCCTGGGTCTTCCTCACCCAGCCGCCCAGCGACGGCATGATGGGCGGCGGCATCTTCCCCGCCATCTTCGGCACCGCCGCGCTCACCCTGCTGATGACGCTGGCGGTGATGCCGGTGGGCGTGCTCACCGCCGTATACCTCCACGAGTACGCGCCGCCGGAGTCGCGCTTCGCCCGCTGGGTGCGCGTGGCGGTCGTCAACCTCGCGGGCGTGCCCTCCATCGTCTTCGGCCTCTTCGGCTTGGGCTTCTTCATCCTCTTCGTCGGCGGCAACCTGGACCGGCTGCTGGGCTACGAGGAGATGCACTGGGCCCAGCCGAGCATCCTCTGGGCGTCGCTGACGCTGGCGGTGCTGACGCTGCCGGTGGTCATCGTCTCCACGGAGGAGGCGCTGCGCGCGGTGCCGCTGGAGCAGCGCACCGCCAGCCTGGCGCTGGGGGCCACCCAGTCGCAGACGCTGGCGCGGGTGGTGCTGCCCGGCGCCCTGCCCGGCATCCTCACCGGCGCGGTGCTGGCCATCTCCCGCGGCGCGGGCGAGGTGGCGCCCATCCTCTTCACCGGCGCCGCCTACTTCCTGCCGGACCTGCCCACGCAGCTGAACTCTCAGTTCATGCACCTGGGCTACCACACGTATGTCATGGCCACCCAGTCACCGAACGTGACGGAGGCCAGTGGTCCGCTGTATGCGACGGTGCTGGTGCTGCTGGCGCTCACCTTCGCCCTCAACCTCGTCGCGGTCATCATCCGGACGCGCACGCGCCGCAAGGCCGCCAGCGCCCACTGACGGTACGCCTGCCATGTCCCTCCAACCCCAGAATCCCCGCGCGAAGATGGAAGCGCGGGAGCTCATCCTGCGCTACGGCTCCAAGACGGCCATCCACAAGGTGTCCCTGGCCATCCTCGACCGGCGGGTGACGGCGCTCATCGGCCCCTCCGGCTGCGGGAAGTCCACCTTCCTGCGCTCGCTCAACCGGATGAACGACCTCATCTCCGGCACCACGCATTCGGGCACCATCCTGCTGGACGGCATGGACATCCATGACCGCGGCGTGGACGTGGTGGACCTGCGCCGGCGCGTGGGCATGGTCTTCCAGAAGTCCAACCCCTTCCCCAAGAGCATCTTCGAGAACGTCGCCTACGGCCTGCGCGTGGGCGGGATGAAGGACAAGGCGGAGCTGGCCTCGCGGGTGGAGAAGTCGCTGCGTGGCGCCGCGCTCTGGGACGAGGTGAAGGACCGACTGGACGAGAGCGCCCTGGGCCTGTCTGGCGGCCAGCAGCAGCGGCTGTGCATCGCCCGGGCGATGGCGGTGGAGCCGGAGGTGCTGCTGATGGACGAGCCCGCCAGCGCGCTGGACCCCATCGCCACCGCGAAAATCGAGGAGCTCATCCACGAGCTGAAGGCGACGTACACCATCGCCATCGTCACCCACAACATGCAGCAGGCCGCGCGCGTCAGCGACCGCACCGCTTTCTTCTACATGGGCGAGCTGGTGGAATGCGGCCCCACCGAGCAGATCTTCACCAACCCACGAGAGAAGCGCACCGAGGACTACGTCACCGGCAAGTTCGGGTGAGCGGAAGAAAGAGGGGACCGGACACATGCCGTCGACGCACACGGACAAGGCCTTCGAAGCCGACCTGAGGGATTTGCGGGAGAAGCTGCTCGCGATGGGCGCGAAGGTGGAGACCCTCATCGTCCAGAGCATGAAGGCGCTCACCGACCGCGACAGCGCCCTGGCCGAGAAGGTCGTCGCCGCCGACAAGGACGTCAACCGCCTGGAGGTGGACATTGACGAGCTGTGCCGGAAGATTCTCGCGCTGCGCCAGCCCGCCGCCAGTGACTTGCGGCTCATCACCACGGCGCTGAAGATCGTCACCGACCTGGAGCGCATCGGCGACCTGGCGGTGAACATCGCCGAGCGCTCCATGGACCTGAACCAGGTCCCCCCGCTGGC
Source organism: Myxococcus sp. AM010 (assembly GCF_013372585.1). Taxonomy (NCBI): domain Bacteria; kingdom Pseudomonadati; phylum Myxococcota; class Myxococcia; order Myxococcales; family Myxococcaceae; genus Myxococcus; species Myxococcus sp. AM010. The sequence goes on along the minus strand of NZ_JABXEO010000084.1, from coordinate 9,164 downwards.
GCCCTACGTGGACACGCCCCGGCTGGCCGACCTGGCCCAGCGGCAGGTGCGCATGTCGCTGGACGCCTTCGTCTCCGGCGACGTCGCCAAGGCGGAGGAGGTGCTCCGGGGCGATGACCTGCTGGATGCCCTCTTCCTCAAAATCTTCAACGAGCTCCTCGCCTACATGATGGAGGACTCGCGCAACATCCGCCGCGCCACGGCGCTGATGTTCATCGCGAAGCACCTGGAGCGCATTGGCGACCACGCGCTGAACGTGGCGGAGATGGTCGTCTACATGGTGCGCGGCAAGGACATCCGCCACCCGCGGAGCCGCAACCTGGCGGAGTAGCCCGCGGCCGCGGGCTTCACCGGCCTGTCACCGCGAATTGCCCGACCCGCCCCGGGCGCTTCGCGGAGCTGACGTGGAAGGCCGCTAGCGTGGCAACCGTGGTCGCGCCATGACGGCGCACCGGCCCCGGGGATTGCCCGCGAATGTTGCTCGCCTCCACCGTCCTGCTGCTCGCCGCCTGCCTCGGACTGCTCCTCCTCACCGTCCAGTTCGCGCTCGTGCTGCGCCACCGGCATGAGCCGTCTGTCGCCGTGAAGCCGGGCACGCCCCGCCCGGGCATCTCCATCCTCAAGCCGCTGTGCGGCGTGGATGACGACCTGGCAGCCAACCTGGCGCGGTTCGCCGGGCTGGACTACGCGGGCGTGTACGAGGTGGTGCTCGGCGTCAAGGATGCCAGGGACCCGGCCTTCGCCGTCGCGCGCGCGGCGGTCGCCCGCTGGCCCCACGTCATGCGCCTGGAAGTGCAGGAGGGCGAGCCGGGCCGCAACCCGAAGGTGAACCAGCTCATCACCCTGGCGGACCGGGCGCGCCACGACGTGCTGGTCATCAGCGACAGCAACACGCGGGTGGCGCCGGGCTACCTGGAGGAGCTTGCCCAGGCCTTCGCGGACCCGGAGGTGGGCTGTGTCACCCACCCGGTGTCGGGCATTGGCGAGCGCACCTTCGGCTCGCTCCTGGACAACCTGCACCTGGGCGCCAGCGCGGCGGCGGGGATGATTGCCGCCAAGCGGCTGGCGGGCCAGGACCTCGTGGTGGGCAAGTCCATGGCGCTGCGCCGCGAGGACGTGGACGCGCTGGGCGGCTTCTTCTCCGTGAAGGACGTGCTGGCGGAGGACTACGTCATCGGCCAGTGGGTGACGCGGAAGCTGGGCCGCCGCGTGGTGATGGCGCACACGCCCGTGTTCAACGTGTCGCTGAGCAAGAGCGTCCTGTCCTTCTTCCAGCGCTATCTGCGCTGGAGCGTGATTCACCGGACCGCGGTGTCGCCGGGCACGTACCTGGCCCAGGCCCTGCTGAACCCCACGCCGCTGGCCTTGCTGGGCGCGCTGCTGGCCCCCGCTCCCGACACCGCGGCGCTCTGCCTGGTGGTGGCGCTGGGCAAGGTGGCGGTGGACCTCTCCACCGTGCGCGCCCTGCGGCCCCAGCCCCTGTCGTGGGACGCGGTGCCCGCCGTCTTCGCCAAGGACGTCCTGCTCTTCGCGGCCTGGAGCTACGCGCTCTTCTCCCGCACGGTGAGCTGGCGCGGCACCCGGCTGCGCGTGGGCCGGGGCACGCGGCTGATGCCGGTGCGCACGGCGGGCCCGCCGCCCGAGCCCGCGCTGCCCCAGGGCGACCGCATCCTCGCGGGCTGACCCGGCGCAGCGCCCTTCCAGGGCCCGCCTGCCCGCATGCTGGGCGAGCACCTTGTCACCGCTCGCGGAGAATGATGGCGCCCTTCAGCAGCGTTCATCTCAGGTCGGGGGAGGACGATTGGCGCGACTGGCAACGGACAACGGCGCAAGAAGGATCCTGGTCGTCGATGACGACGCGGACTGGAGGGAGTTCCTCCGGCTCAGCCTGGAGGACCTTGGCTACGAGACGACCGAGGCCTCGGATGGGCAAGAGGCCCTGGAGACGCTGAGGCGCGGCGGACGCTACGGAGTCATGCTGCTGGACCTCAACATGCCGGGCATGTCTGGGCTGGAGGTCGTGGAGCATCTGCCACGCGGGCCGCATCCCCGCATCGTCTTCCTGACGTCCGCGGCGGCGCAGGATGTGGGCAGCGCCCTGCTCTCAGGGCCCCACTACTACCTCCCAAAAGGCGCGAGCCGCGACCAACTGTCGCTCCTCTTGCAGTCACTTGGTGAGTGAGCGGCCCGCCGCTGGCGTATAGGGTAGAGGGCCCCTGAGAGGAGGGCCATCATCGTCACCGAGCTTCTCATCATCCTGCTGCTGGTCCTGGCAAACGGCGTCTTCGCCGGCGCGGAGCTGGCCATCATCTCTGTGCGCCGGACACGGCTGCGGGAACTGATTGAAGAAGGCAGCACCTCCGCGAAGGCGGTGGAGGCCCTGCGCGGCAACCCCGAGCGCTTCCTGGCCACGGTGCAGATTGGCATCACCGTCATCGGCGCCACGGCGGCCGCGTTCGGTGGCGCGAGCATGGCGACGCGCCTGGGCGGGGTGCTCACCGGCCTCGGCGTCCCCGAGCAGCAGGCGGACGAGGTGGCCCTCGCCGCGGTGGTGGCCTTCGTCTCCTACCTCTCGCTGGTGCTGGGCGAGCTGGTGCCCAAGTCGCTCGCGCTGCGCGCCGGGGAGCGCTACGCGTTGCTCATCGGCCGGCCCCTGAGCGGGCTGTCCTGGCTGATGCGGCCGGTGGTGTGGTTCCTCACCGCCAGCTCCAACGTGGTGCTGCGCCTGTTCGGCGACCGGACGAACTTCACGGAAGGCCGCCTGTCCGCGGAGGAGCTCCAGCAGCTGGTGGAAGAGGCGGCGAAGCAGGGCACGTTGGACCCTCACGCCGGCGAGATTGCGTCCCGCGCCTTCGAGATGGGCGACGTGACGGTGGGCGAGCTGTCCGTGGCCCGGGATGAGATGGTGGCCCTGCGGCGGCACTCCAGCCCGGAGGAGATTCGCCGCATCCTGCTGGAGGGCGGCCACTCCCGCATGCCGGTGTACGAGGACACGCTGGACAACATCGTCGGCTACGTCATCGCCAAGGACCTGCTGGGGGTGGCCTGGGAGGGCAACCTCATCATCCTGGAGGACGTGATGCGTCCGCCCTTCTTCGTCGTGGAGACGATGCGGGCCATGGACGCGCTCAAGGAGCTGCAGCGGCGGCGCATGCAGCTGGCGGTGGTGGTGGACGAGCGCGGCGGCGTGGTGGGGCTCGTCACCGTGGAAGACCTCGTGGAGGAGCTGGTGGGCGACATCCTCAGCGAGTCCGAGGTGCCCGAGGAGTTCGTCAAGCGCGAGGGCCCGGACACCGCCCTGGTGCTCGGCACGGCGAGCATCCGCGACGTCAACCGGGAGCTGTCCCTGGATTTGGACGAGGACCAGGACTACGCCACGGTGGCCGGCCTGTGCATCTCCCTGTCCGGCGGCGCCATCCCCGAGCCGGGCACCAAGGTGAAGACGGAGGGAGGCCTCGTGCTGGAGGTTGTCACGTCCTCCCCCCGCCGCGTGGACTCCGTGCGCTTCCACATGCCCAAGCGCGAGGAGCCCGCGGAGGCGTGAGACTGGGCAACCCGACGCCTTATGGACTGAGCGTGGTGAAGTAGCACTGCACGGTCGCGAGGTCTCCATACCCAACCGCGTTGCGAGCTTGAATGTTCAAGTCCCTGAAGCTTGCTTCGCGGGGGACCCCGATGAGCGAGATGCTCCGCTCGGAGGTGTACCAATCGGTGTAGGTGCGCCCGATATACGAGCCGATGCGATACTCGAGCACCGGTTGCCCGTTTTCGAACTCCGGCAGATCCCAGGTGAGGTTGATGTTCCCGTCCGAGGTGTCGCACCTGAAGTTGCGTGGCGGCGACGGACGCCAGGAGGGAATGCTGGTGATGCGCTCCGAGACGGTGCCCCACCCGGCCTCGTTCCGAGCGACGACCGTGTAGTGATAGGTCATCCCGGTGAGCAGGCCCGTCACGTTCAAGTTCAACTCCGTCGTCTCCTCGGTCCGCACCACTTCGTCGTTCAGGGACACCGTCACCTGGTAGTCGGTGATGGGGCGCCCGCCCGTGTCTCCGGCGATCCAGTGCAAGTACACGCGGTTCAAATACGTATCGGCCGTCAACGAGGGTGCGCCCGGCGTCGTGAAGGGCGAGGCGGAGATGGAGCTCCCGGGTCCCTGGGCGTGACCGTTATCCGGGACGACGGTGAAGGTGTACGCGGCCCCATTCGTCAGCGCGCCCACCGTGGCCTGCGTCTCCGTCACGGTGACGGTCACCGGCTGGGACTCGGGGTCCGCGTCCTCGGCCTGGACGGTGACGGAGTAGCCAGTCAGGGCCATGCCCTTGCCATCGGCGGCCTCCCACGTCAGCACAACCTCCTGATTCCCAGGCACGGCCATCAGGTTGCTCACGGCGCCGGGCACCACGAACGGCGTGACGGGAGACGTGCGCGGAGAGGCGCTCCCGGGCCCGCGGTCATTCACCGCGACGACGGTGAACGTATAGGCCGTCCCGTTCGTTAGCGCCTCGATGAGCGCCTGGGTCGCGGAAGCGGGCAACTCCACCGACCGGACCTCGCTGTCCCCCGTGAAGACATGCACCGTGTATTGGAGAATGGCGCTGCCACCGTCGTTCGCAGGCGGCGCCCACGTCACCGTGGCCTGCGCATCCCCCACCACCGCCGCCACGTTGGTGGGCGCCTGGGGCACCGTCACCTGCGGGCCCGAGGGAGGCGGATCATCCGAGCCGCCACAGCCCATGCCTCCGAGCAACCCCACCAACATCACGGCCACAAACCGGATTCTTCCATTCATCGCAACAATCCTCCCCTGTACCGGAAAGGCAGGCGTACAGCATCATGCCCGCCTCCGGGAAGAGAGGCCGCATGGACCCTGTCCCCGCGGGTCGATGGGAAGCGAGGAGCGCCAATCCTTCACAGTGCTTCATGCTCCTGGCGACTCGGGCCTCGAGCCCGATATGAGGTCGCCTCTCACGAGAGCCTCTCCCACTCGGAAGCCAGGGACATGGAACGACGAGCGTCATGCGCCTGCGGGCAGTTGCAGTTGGTTTGTGCGGGAGACCCGGTTCGCGTCTCGATGTGCCACTGCCTCGCCTGCCAGCAGCGCACGGGCAGCGTCTTCGGCGTCCAGGCACGCTTCCCTCTCGAAGCCATCACCTCGCGACAGGGAGAAGCGACGGCCTTCACTCGGAGGGGCGACAGCGGCAACGCCACCACCCACTTCTTCTGTCCCCGATGCGGAACGACCGTGTACTGGGAGATGTCCGCACAACCCGGCGTCGTCGCGGTCGCGGTGGGCGCCTTCGCCGACCCTGGCTTTCCCGCGCCCCGCCTCTCCGTCTACGAGGAGCGTGCCCACGCCTGGGCCCTGCCCTCCGGGTTCGACATCGAACACATGGACTGATTCGCGCTGCGCTTGAAAAGCGAAGGGCCCGGAATCGGCGGGGAAATCCCCAACGATTCCGGGCCCTTCTCAGCGCGCGATGCAGGATTCGAACCTGCGGCCTTTGGCTCCGGAGGCCAACGCTCTATCCAGCTGAGCTAATCGCGCAACCGCATTCCGGCTGAAGCGGGGCCACAAGTAGCCGAAGTCCCCCGCCGAAGCAAGCGCGCAATCCCACAACGAACGCCAGAGGACGTCCGTTCCCTGAGACGTGGGAGGCGGCCCGCCTGCTCACACGCGCCGCCTCCGGGCGGCCATCAGGACCAGGCTCGCCCACCCCAGGAACATCAAGGGGACATGCCCCTCGCCGCCCGCGGCGCAGCTCAACCCGCCGCCCCGGGAGCTCACCTCCCGGATGATGTTGATGGACGGATCCACCGAGAAGGCGGACGCCTGCGACTGGGGGCCCTCGTTCAGGGCCGCATCCCGAGCCAGCGCGCTGACCGTGTGGGGCCCTTCGCTGATGGCCGTGGTCAACGTCAAGCGCCACTGCCCGGAAGGCTCCACGGGCGCGACGCCACGCTCGACGCCATCCACGAAGAGCACCAACTGGCTCCCGGGTTCGGCGCTGCCCTGGAACGTCGGCGTCAGGGAGCCCACCACGCCGTCCAGTGCCGGCGCTGTGATTTCCGGCGCCAGTGGCGGCGTCATGTCCACCCGCCAGACATGCTCTTCCGGCGTGGTGTCCACGTTGGTCGCTTCATCGCGGGCCCGGACCACCAGCCGATGCGCGCCTTCCGGCAGGTCGTTCAGCAGATACGGCGTAGCGCACTCCACGAAGGCGGCATCATCCAGGCTGCACTCATACAGGATGGGCGCCTCGTTGGACTCGAAGCGGAACTCGGCATTCGGGGCATTGGTGTCGACGTCCGGCTTCGCGGCGATGCGGGTGCTCGGCTCCACCGTATCCACGCGCCAGGAATGCGTGCCGATGACGTTCGCCACGTTGCCGGCCCGGTCAACGGCACGAACGACGAACTCATGGGATGCATCCCCCACCGAAACGGTATGCGGCGAGGTGCAGGCACTGAAACCCGCGCCATTGAGGCTGCACGCGAACGTCGATTCAGTCTCGTTTGACGTGAACTCGAACGTCGCCTGTGCCTGATTCGTCAGGTCGCCAGGGTTGACGGTGAGCGTCGTCACCGGCCGGGTCGCATCGACCGTGAAGGTTCGGCTCGTCGTTGCGCCAGTGTTGCCCGCCTTGTCCATGAAGGAGAAGTGCAAGGTGTACTCACCGTCGGGCAGCGACACGGGAAAATCGAAGGCCCACAATGCGTTGGCCCTGATGTCTTCCACGGAGTCAACGAGTTGCACACCACGATAGACGTTGAGCGTGCCATCCGTGAGGGACTCGTCATCCGGGGCCACCCCTTCGAACCGAGGCGTGCGAACATTGACATACACAACGTCCACGGACGGGCTCGAGAGGGTGGGCGCCACGGGCGGGGTCAAGTCGATGGTCCAGTTGAACGGCGCAGGCGACTGGTCCTCGAACTCCCCCTCCGCGGCCTTGACGTTCAGCGAATGCGAGCCCTCGGTCAGGTTTTCGTAGACTTTTTCGGCGTTCGCCGAGTCCGCACACTGCTCGTACGGCGAGCCGTCCAACTGACATAAATAAATGACGTTGGACAGGTTCGAGGTGAACCTGAAGGTCGCGGTCGTGCTCTGGGTGGGATTCGACAACGCCACAGGAACGATGTTGGTCTCGACTTCACCCACCACGACGGTCCAGATGTGCAGGGCGGGCGTGTCGTCGGGGTTTCCCGCCTCATCGATGGCCCGGATGAGCATCCGGTGCTCGCCCTCGGTGATGAGAGGGAACTCCGCGTTGGGCAGCGCATACGGCGAGGTGCAGGCGAAGTAGGCCCCCCCATCGTAGCTGCACTCGAAGTGGACGCCCGGCTCCGAGGCAGAGAACACGAAGGTCGCGGTGAGCAGGTTCGTGAGGATGTCCGGCTTCGAGTCAATCTGTGTGTCCGGAGGCGTCAGGTCCACCGTCCAGGTGTGGCGAGCAGGCGAGGCGTCCACGTTGCCCGCCGCGTCCTTCGCCCGCACCCACAGCGTGTAGGTGCCATCCGTCAGCACTGGCGTCAGGAAGGACGCCGCGCAGTCCTCCCACAATGAGCTGCCCTCGGCGGGCGCCTGCGTCGTCCCCCCGGTCTCCAGGACGCACTGGAAGCCCGCCACATCCGTCGCGGCGGAAGAGAGCGTGAAGAGCGCCCGGGGCGCGTTGCTCAGCGCCCCCACCAGGGTGCTCAGCTCCGTGTCCGGACGCGTCTTGTCCGTCCGCCACGTGTGACTGGCGGGCGTCGGGTCCACGTTGCCGGCCGGGTCCTTCGCCCGCACCAGGAAGGTGTACGTGTTGTCACCGGGCGTCGGGAAGGAATCCCCGCTCCCGCACGCGCTGAAGGCCGCGCCGTTCAGGCTGCACTCGAAGTCGCTCGCGTCGCCAACCGGCAGCGCCCGGAACGTGAGGACCGCCGCGTTCGCGTTGTTCACCGCGGCGGGCAGCGCCCCGAACAGCTCCGTGTCGGGCGGCGTCAGGTCCACCGTCCAGGTGTGATGCGGTGGAGCGTTGTCCACGTTCCCCGCCGCGTCCTTCGCCCGCACCCACAGCGTGTAGGCGCCATCCGTCAGCACCGGCGTCAGGTAGGACGCCGCGCAGTCCTGCCACCGCGAGCTGCTCTCAGGAGGCGCCTGCGTTGTCGCTGGCGTATCCAGGACGCATTGAAAGCCGGCCACGTCGCTGGAGGGTGAATCGAAGTCGAAGCCCGCCCGAGACGCGTTGCTCAACGTCCCCACCGAGGTGCTCAACTCCGTCTCCGGGCGCGTCTTGTCCGTCCGCCACGTGTGACTGGCGGGCGTCGGGTCCACGTTGCCGGCCGGGTCCTTCGCCCGCACCAGGAAGGTGTACGTGTTGTCACCGGGCGTCGGGAAGGAATCCCCGCTCCCGCACGCGCTGAAGGCCGCGCCGTTCAGGCTGCACTCGAAGTCGCTCGCGTCGCCAACCGGCAGCGCGCGGAACGTGAGGACCGCCGCGTTCGCGTTGTTCACCGCCGCCGGCAGCGCCCCGAACAACTCCGTATCGGGCGGCGTCAGGTCCACCGTCCAGGTGTGGCGAGCAGGCGAGGCGTCCACATTGTCCGCCGCGTCCTTCGCCCGCACCCACAGCGTGTAGGCGCCATCCGTCAGCACCGGCGTCAGGTAGGACGCCGCGCAATCCTGCCACAGCGGGCTGCTCTCAACGGGCGCCTGCGTCGTCGTCGAGTTCTCCAGGACGCACTGGAAGCCGGCCACGTCGCTGGCGGGTGAATCGAACTCGAAGCCCGCCCGGGACGCGTTGCTCAACGTCCCCACCGTGGTGCTCATGCTGGTGTCTGGACGCGTCTTGTCCGTCCGCCACGAGTAGCTGGCGGGCGTCGGGTCCACGTTGCCCGCAGCATCCTTCGCCCTGACCAGGAACGTGTACGTGGTGTTTCCAGGCGTCGGGAAGGAATCCCCGCTCTCACACGCAGCAAAGGCAGCACCATTCAGGCTGCACTCGAAGGCATTTGCGCTCCCCGTCGGCAGCTCACGGAACGTGAGGACCACCGAGCTCGCGTTGTTCACCGCGGCGGGCAGCGCCCCGAACAGCTCCGTGTCGGGCGGCGTCAGGTCCACCGTCCAGGTGTGATGCGGTGGAGCGTTGTCCACGTTCCCCGCCGCGTCCTTCGCCCGCACCCA
>NZ_JABXEO010000083.1:0-37600 GCF_013372585.1 Myxococcus sp. AM010 | reverse complement strand
CCGCCCCCACCCCCATGGCCCTCAAGTGGTGCGCCACCTGGTTGGCCCTCGCCTCAAGCTCCCGGTACGTCAGCCGCTCCGTCTCGAACGCCACCGCCACCGCGTCCGGCGTCCGCTCCACCTGCGCTTCGATGAGCTCCGTCAGCGTGCCGGACGGAGGCGCTTCGACGCGGGGATTCCAGCCGTGGAGCGCGTGCTGCCGCTCGGCATCGCTCATCAACGGCAGGGTGGTCAGCGGCGCATCCGGCGCCTCCACCATTCCGCGAATCACGTGCTCCAGGTGGCTCAGGAGCCGGTCCGCCGTCTCCGCGTCGAACAGGTCCGCGGAGTACTTGCAGCCAATCAGCAGGCCCTCGGGGCGGTGCGTCGCCTCGAAGGTCATGTCCAGCTCGGCGGTGTGGTTGTCCACCAGGGACACGTCGAGCGTCAGCCCCCCCCGGACGGACAGCGCGCGCGGCAGCTCGTAGTCGTCGAGGATGAAGCCCACGTTGTACAGCTCGCGGCGCTCCGCCCCGGGCTGTTGCACGGCCGCGAGGATCTGCTCGAACGGCACGTACCCATGCGCGAGCGCGCCCAGCATCCGCGACTTCACCTCGGCGAGCATGTCCGCGGACGTCGCGGCATCCGGCAGGCGGACCCGCAGCGGGATGAAGTTGGTGCAGTCGCCCATCAGCTCGCGAGTGCCCGCCGCGTCTCGACCGGAGATGACGGTGCCCACGACGAAGTCGCTCTGACCGCTCCAGCGGTGCAGCACCGTGGCCAGCGCGGACATCACGCCCATGAACGGCGTGGTGCCCTGACGCCGGCCCAGGGTATGCAACCTGGCCATGAGGGACGCGGGCAGCAGCCGCAGGCGACGGGCACCGTGGACGGACAACCGCTGCGGCCGGGGCCGGTCGGTGGGCAGCGCCAGCAACTGGGGCGCGCCGGCCAGGGTCTCCTTCCACCACGACAGCTCCGTGGTGAGCACATCCGGCGTGAAGTACGCGCGCTGCCACGCGGCGAAGTCGCCGTACTGGAACTCCGGCTCCGCCAACGGCGACGGCCGCCCCTCCACGAACGCGCCATAGAGCGCCGCCAGCTCGCGCATGAACAGCGCGACGGACGTGCCGTCCACCACCAGGTGGTGCAGGACGGTCAGCAGGACGTGGTCCTCCGGCCCGAAGCGCAGCAATGAGCACCGCACCAGCGGGCCCGCCTCCAGGTCCATGGGGCGTTGCGCATCAAGCACCGCCTGGGCTTCGAGCGTCGCCTGCCGCGCGTCACCGCTCACGCCCGTGAAGTCCAGGCACGGCAGGGAGCTGGGGCCCGGCGCCTGCACGCGCTGAAGCAGCGCGCCGTCGCGGGACGCGAAGCGGGTGCGCAGCACCTCATGCCGGCGCAGCACCTCCGAAAGGGCCCGCTCCAGCGTCGCCACGTCCAGCGTCCCACGCAGCGTCAGCGCCACCGGAATCTGGTTCGACGTCCAGGACGGATCCAACTGGAGCAGGTACCACAGCCGCTCCTGCGTGAACGACGCGGGCGTGGACGCCGCGCCGTCAGGACGGCGCTGGAGCGGCGGCAGCCGTCGGCCCGTGCCCTCCGCGGACACGGACTCCGCCAGCGACCGCAGACTCAGGTCCTGCAACAGCGCGGCGATGGAGACGCGCACGCCCAGCCGCTTCTCCACGCGGCCCTGGAGGTCGGCGGCCCCCAGCGAGTCCAGGCCCAGCAACGTCAGCGGCGTGCTGGCGTCCTGTCCAACAGCCTCTGCGCCGAGCACCGCCACCAGCTCCTCACGCAGCGCCGTCTCCAGTGCCTCCTGGGAGCGCGCGGGCTGGATGGCCGGAGCCGGCTCGGGAGCGGGGAGGGACGCGGGCCCCGAGATGACACCCGTCCCGCTGCGCCACACGATGGGCAGCTCGCCGGACACCAGGGCGGCACGGCATGCGAAGCGCTGGATCTTCCCGCTCGACGTCTTCATCACCGAGCCGGGCGGCAGCAGCGCCAGCGTGTGCGGCTGGACCTGGAGCTCCGCGACAATGGCCTTGCGCAGCGTGTCCGCCACGGCGCCCAGCGCGGCCGGGTCCGAGCCCTCCGCCAAATCTCGCGACACCTCCGCGACCACCGCCAGGGCCTCGCCCTCCGGTGTCTCGATGGCGAACGCCGCGATGCAGCCCGGACGCACCTTTCGGTGGGCCCGCTCCACGATGCTCTCCACGTCCTGCGGATACAGGTTCCGGCCCCGCAGGATGATGAGGTCCTTGCGCCGGCCGGTGACGATGAGCTGCCCGTCCTCCAGCAGCAGCCCCAGGTCGCCCGTGCGCAGGTACTTCGGCCCGGCCTCCGCGCCCACCGGGACGGCCTGGAAGATGTCCACGCTGGTCTCGGGCTTGCGCCAGTAGCCCTGCGCGACGCTTCCACCGGAGACCCAGATTTCGCCCACCTGGCCCGGCGCCCGTGGCATGCGCGACTCCGGGTCCACGATGAGCAGCCGCTGCTCGGCCAGCGTGGCACCGCAGCCGATATGGGTCCTCGAGCCTTCGGAGCCGGGCTCAGCGCGGACCGCTTGCCCACGGCCCAGCGCGGCGTCTTGCAGGACGTGCACCCGCGGGACGCGGCCCTTCTCCTCACCCGTGACGATGAGCGTGCCTTCGGCCAGGCCGTAGCAGGGGTAGAAGGCCTCGCGGCGGAACCCGCTGGGCGCGAACACCTCCGCGAAGCGATCCAGCGTCGCGGCGCGAATGGGCTCCGCGCCGCAGAAGGCCACGTCCCACGCCCGCAGGTCCAGCGCCTGGATGTCCTCGGGCGTGGCCCGCCGCGCGCACAGCTCGAAGGCGAAGTTGGGTCCACCGCTGACGGTGCCGCCATACCGGGATACGGCCTCCAGCCAGCGCATGGGCCGCTGGAGGAAGGACATGGGGGACATGAGCGTCACGGGGAAGCCCGCGAACAGCGGCTGGAGGATGCCGCCGATGAGGCCCATGTCGTGGTACGGCGGCAGCCAGATGACACCCGAGCTGCGCGGCCCCGTCTGGAAGGCGCCGGCGATCAGCCCCAGGTTGTGAAGCAGGTTCGCGTGGCTGAGCATCACCCCCTTGGGCGTGCCCGTGGAGCCGGACGTGTACTGGAGGAACGCCAGCGTCTCCGGGCTCACCCGCGGCTCAACCCACGACGACTCACCGCCCGCGGGCAGGTCATCCGTTGACAGCCACTTCAGCGCCCGGAAGTCCGGCGCCTGTTCGAAGACGAAGTCCGCGAGCGAGAGGATGCCGGACGTGGTGAGCACCACCGTGGCCTCGGCGTCCTGGATGATGGCGCGAAGGCGGGGCAGGGTGCGCTCCAGCCGCACCGGGTCCGGCGGATAGGCGGGCACCGCCACCGCGCCCGCATAGAGGCAGCCGAAGAAGCCCGCGACGTAGTCCAACCCCGGCGGATACAGCAGCAACACGCGCTGGCCCTGCGCGCCCTGGGCCTGCAACAACGCGCCGATGCGCGCCGCCTGCGCGTGCAGCTCCCTCGCGCTCAGCGAGGCTTCCTCCGCTTCTGCGTCGCCGAGAAAAACGTACTGTTTCCGGTGCGCCGTCTCGCCAAAGGCGCGTTGGACCAGGACTTCGAGGAGGGTTCGCGGTGTCTCATGCATGGGAGCGCGCTCGTCTGTCCGGAAGGAAGCGAGGCGCTACATAGCAGGCAAATCCGACCCTCTAGGGGCTGGCTAGACTCACCGGAAATTTCCCGGAATCACGCATGACGCGGAGTGCGAACAAGGTACGCGGAGCGCGTCTTCAGGCTCTTCCGAACAACCCCTTGAGCCACCTCATGAAGCCCTTCTGCTTGGGGGCAGCAGTCACGCTGACTGCAGGCATCGCGGACACCGGGGCCAACGAAGGTGGCCGGGCGGGGACCAGGCGCGGGGCCGACGAGGCGCCGCTCGTGGACATGGGCACCTTCACCGGAGCGGACGGCCCCGTGGCCGTGGCCCCCGCGTGCCCCACGCTCCGTGCCGCGGCTGCCGGGCCAGGCGCGGGCGGCGACTCCGGTTCGGGCTGCGCCAGCCGCGCCTTCACGGCCTCCGGGGTGTCGCGCGTGGTGAAGGTGCTCGTCACCTCGCGGCCCGAGGAGGCCTCACGCGCGGTGACCTTCAACAGCGACTCGTTGCTGACCTCGAAGGTGACGCTCACCTGCACCGCGCCACGCGGGAGCTTCGGCAGGCCCTCCAGCTTCAACGTGCCCAGGTACTCGTTGTCCGCGGCCTTGTCGGAGTCGCCCTGGAACACCGTGAGCTCCAGCTCTGTCTGACCGTCGCGGTGCGTGGCCAGGGTGTAGCTCTTGGTGGACGGCAGCGACGTGTTGCGCTCCATCACCGCCTTGAAGCGGCCACCGGGCAGGCCCACGCCAATGGCCATGGGCAGCACGTCGATGAGCACCACGCCTTCCAACTGCCCCAGGCTGTGCGCCAGCAGCGCCGCGCCCAGCGCCACGGCCTCGTCCGGGTGCACGCCCTTGCTGGGCGGCTTGCCGAAGAGCTTCGTGATCTTCTCATGCACCAGCGGGAAGCGGCTCTGCCCACCCACGAGGATGACCTCGTCGATGTCCTGCGGCGCCACCTTCTTCGCCCGCAGGACGTCCTCGCAGACCTGGAGGGTGCGATTGACCAACCCCTCCGTCAGCTCCACCAGCTTCTGCCGCGAGAGCATGACGTCCAGGTCGCACGGCTTGTCGTCGATCATCGTCACGAACGCGACGTGCACCCGCACCTCCGAGCGCTCCGACAGCGCGCACTTGGCGCGCTCGGCCGCGTCGTTGATGCGCTGCAGGGCCACCCGGTCCCCTTGGAAGGCGCGGCCGGTGGCCTTCTGGAACTCGTCCAGGAGGTACGTGACGATGGCGTTGTCGAAGTCGATGCCGCCCAGGAAGGTGTCGCCGCCGGTGGAGATGACCTCGTAGACGTTGTCGTTCAGCTCCAGCACCGACGCGTCGAAGGTGCCACCGCCCAGGTCGTACACCAGCACGCGCTGGTTCAGCTCGCGCCCGTAGCCATAGGCCAGCGCCGCCGACGTGGGCTCGTTGAGGATGCGCTCGATGTACAGGCCCGCCAGCTTCCCGGCCTCGCGCACCGCCTGGCGCTGGTTGTCGTTGTAGTAGGCGGGGACGGTGACGACCGCGCGGGACACCGGGTGGCCCAGCTGGTTCTGCGCGACCTCGCGGACCTCCCGGAGGATGAGCGCGGAGATCTGCTGCAGCGTGTAGACGTGCTCGCCCAGCTTCACGCCCGCGTCGCCATTCTCACTGGCGGCGATCTCATAGTGGAAGCGGTCCTTGAGCTGCTCCACCACGGGCGACGCGAAGGGGCGGCCCACCATCCGCTTGGCGCCGTACACCGTCTGGCGCGGGTTGGTGAGCATCTGCCCCTTCGCGGGGTGGCCCACCACCAGCTTGCCGCGCGTGTTCACGGCGATGATGGAGGGCACCGTGTTGTGGCCCTCCCGGCTGGGCAGCACGCCCGGCTTGCCGTTGCGGACGAAGGCCGCGCACGAGTTCGTCGTCCCCAGGTCAATGCCGATGACGACGCCCGCGCGCTTGGGCTCCTCCGAGCTGAGGCCCAACGCCGCGTTGGCCATCATCTGTGGCGGCGCGGCAGCCGCGACGGGCGCCGGTGCGACGGGCTCGGCGGAGAGGGCGACCGGCGCATGCTCCGTGGAGGGTGGGACCGTGTAGTCCGCCGGCCCCACGTTGGGAGGAACCGGGGGGACCTCCGACTGGGCGTGGGGCAGGGTGACGACCAGCGAATCGAGGAACCGCCGGGTGGGCGCATCCGCGTTCAGGAAGCGCAGGCCCATGCCGAGCACGCCCTGGCCGCCCTGACCTGTGACGTAGTGAACGACGGCCGCCGCGTGGATGATGCGCTCCCCGCCCGCCAGCTTGAGATCCAAGGTGACGGCCGTCCCCGGGGGCTTCACCGCGCGTGCGCGCAGATAGATGCCACCCCGGGTCACATTCGGGCCGTACTTCGCCAGGAACTCCTCGAGCGTCGCGAAGGGCAGCTTCACGACGAGCCCGACCGCACCCTGATTCGAATCCGTCAATGCCCGGTTCCTGAGACGAGAGGGGATACTGGGTTGCGATTATCGCCCGAACTCCGAGGGAACGGGCGTCAAATCAGCGCCCTTCTCCGTTGCGCCGGGGCAGCGTACCTCGTATGGAACCGCACCCGCGGGCTGTGGTGCCCCGCGGGCACCTGCCCACGGGAGCGCCGCTCATGCTCAACCCTGATATCCGGCTCGCCCTCACCTTCGACGACGTCCTGCTGGTCCCGGCCGAGAGCTCGGTCGTCCCCAAGGACGTCGATCTGACGACCCGGCTCACCCGCAACCTCCGTCTCAACATCCCCCTCCTGTCGGCGGCCATGGACACCGTCACGGAGTCCCGGACCGCCATCGCCATGGCCCAGGAGGGCGGGATTGGCGTCATCCACAAGAACATGACGCCCGAGCAGCAGGCGCTCGAGGTCCTCAAGGTCAAGAAGTTCGAAAGCGGCATGGTGGTGGACCCCGTCACCATCGAACCGGAGGCCCCGCTGGGCCGCGCGCTGGAGCTGATGCGCCTCCACGGCGTGTCAGGCATCCCGGTGGTGAAGGGCCAGCGGCTGGTGGGCATCGTCACCAGCCGCGACGTGCGCTTCGAGACCAACTTCACCCAGAAGGTGGAGGCGATGATGACGCGCGAGCTCGTCACCGGCCGCGAGGGCATCACGCAGGAAGATGCGCAGAAGCTGCTGCACACGCACCGCATCGAGAAGCTGCTCGTCGTCAACGAGGCCTTCGAGCTCAAGGGCCTCATCACCATCAAGGACATCGAGAAGCGCCGCACGCACCCCAACGCGGCCAAGGACGGCAAGGGGCGCCTGCTGTGCGCCGCCGCCGTGGGCGTGTCCGCGGACCGCGAGGCCCGCGTGGAGGCGCTCATCAAGGCCGGCGTGGACGTCATCGTCGTGGACACCGCGCACGGCCACTCCACCGCGGTGCTGGACGGCGTGCGCGACACCCGGAAGAACTTCCAGGGCTTCGACCTCATCGCCGGCAACGTCGCCACCGCCGAGGCCACCCGCGCGCTCATCCAGGCCGGCGTGGACGCGGTGAAGGTGGGCATCGGCCCCGGCTCCATCTGCACCACCCGCGTGGTGGCCGGCGTGGGCGTGCCCCAGGTGACGGCCGTGGATGACTGCGTCCGCGAGGCCCAGAAGCACGACGTGCCCGTCATCTCCGACGGCGGCATCAAGTACTCGGGCGACATCGTCAAGGCGCTGGCGGCGGGCGCCAACACGGTGATGATCGGCTCGCTCTTCGCCGGCACCGAGGAGTCTCCGGGCGACGTCATCCTGTACCAGGGCCGCAGCTACAAGAGCTACCGCGGCATGGGCAGCCTGGGCGCCATGAAGCAGGGCGCCAAGGACCGCTACTTCCAGGCGGACGTGGAGGCCGTGAAGCTGGTGCCCGAGGGCATCGAGGGCCGCGTGCCGTACAAGGGCACCCTGGCGATGAACGTCCACCAGATGCTGGGCGGCATCCGCAGCGGCATGGGCTACGTGGGCTGCCGCAGCATCGACGAGCTGCGCACCCAGGCCACCTTCGTCCGCATCACGTCCGCCGGGCTCAAGGAGAGCCACGTGCACGACGTCATCATCACCGAGGAAGCGCCGAACTACCGCGTCGAGTAGTCCGGAGGGCGCCAGGGGAGGGCGGTGGCCCGTCCTCCCCGCGCCGCGCCCCGGGGCCATGAAAAAAGGGCCCGCGCCTGCTGGCGGGGCCCGGGTGTCCAGCCAGCAAGGGCCAGCAGCGACCTACCGGCCGCGCTTGCGGCCACCGCTTGACGCGGGGGCGGGCTCATCGGCGGGGGTGGACGGGGCCACGCGCTTCGCCGCGGCGTTCACCTGGTTGAGCAGCGTGTCCTTGTCGTCCGGCTCCAGCGTCTCAATGGCCTGACGCAGGGTGTTGAAGTCGAGCCGGGCGATGGTGACGGTGTTGCCGCCCTTGATCTCCTGGACGGTGGGCACGCCCACCAGCTCCCGCATGTAGGTCTCGAACTCCACCCGGACGTCGGCCGTCTGCTGGATGCAGGTGTCCTTGGCGTTGACCAGGTGCTGCGTGCCCTCGCGGTAGCTCAGGTCCGGGTTGCGGTTCATCGCATCCTCGAACGTGGCGGTCCGCTTGCGGAGGGAGGAGTACAGCTCGATGTAGTCCACCAGCCGGTCCGTCTCCGGCCGGTTCACATTGCGCGCCTTGATGAGCGCCTCGGTGGCGTCCTCACAGGAGATCTTCTCGAGCTCGGCGGCGCCCGGCGTCTCCTTCGCGGAGAGATTCTGGGTTTCGCGGTCCAGCCGCTCATCCGAGGAGATCTCCTTCACGCATCCGGAGGCGGACAGCAGGAGTAGGGTCGCAGCAGCGGTAGGGGCGGACAGGCGGCGGAGCATCCAGGCCTCGAACAATTGAAGGTACTTGGGCGTTGTATTCCGGAAGTTTGTAGCGATAAGGGCCCCCAGCCGTCAACGACGCCCCTCTTGGAGACCCCCAGGTGGACCTGCACGCCGAAAAAATCCTGATCCTCGATTTCGGGAGCCAGTACACCCAGCTCATCGCCCGGCGCGTCCGCGAGCTGGGCGTCTACTGCGAAATCCACCGCCCGGACCTCCCGGCGGAGGACATCCGAAAATACGCTCCCCGCGGCATCATCCTCTCTGGCGGGCCGGCGTCCGTGGAGGCCCCGGATGCCCCCCGGTGCGACCCCTTCGTCTTCGAAGCCGGCGTCCCCGTGCTGGGCATCTGCTACGGCCTCCAGCTCACCGCCAAGCTGCTGGGCGGCAAGATTGACCGGAGCGCCCACCGCGAGTTCGGCAACGCGGAGGTGGAGGTGCTGGCCCGCCGGGGCCCCTTCGCCGAGTTCACCCCCGGGGACAAGGTCCAGGTCTGGATGAGCCATGGGGACCGGGTGCAGGAGCTGCCCCCGGGCTTCGAGGCCATTGGCCGCAGCGGCAATTCGCCCTTCGCCGCCACCGCCCACGCGACGAAGCCCTGGTTCGGGCTCCAGTTCCACCCGGAGGTGGTCCACACGCCGCAGGGCAAGGCCATGCTGCGCGCCTTCGTCTTCAACGAGTGCAAGGTCAGCGGCTCGTGGACGATGAAGGGCTTCATCGACGAGGCCGTGGGCACCATCCGCCGCCAGGTGGGTGAGCACGGCCGGGTCATCTGCGCGCTGTCCGGCGGCGTGGACAGCTCCGTGGCCGCGCTGCTGCTGCACCGGGCCATTGGCCCCCGGCTCCAGTGCATCTTCGTGGACAACGGGGTGCTCCGTCAGGACGAGCGAGCCCAGGTGGAGGCGCTCTTCGTGGACCGCTTCCACGTCCCGCTGAAGACGGTGGATGCCCGCCAGCGCTTCCTGGACAAGCTGGCCGGGGTGACGGACCCGGAGAAGAAGCGGAAGATCATCGGCCGCGAGTTCATCGCCGTGTTCGAGGAGGCCTCGCGCGACGTGCAGGACGCGGAGTTCCTGGCCCAGGGCACGCTGTACCCGGACGTCATCGAGTCCGTGTCGTACAAGGGCCCCTCCGTCACCATCAAGAGCCACCACAACGTGGGCGGCCTGCCGGAGACGATGAAGCTCAAGCTGGTGGAGCCGCTGCGCGAGCTCTTCAAGGACGAGGTCCGCGCCCTGGGCCGCGAGCTGGGGCTGCCGGATGAGATGGTGTCCCGCCAGCCATTCCCCGGCCCCGGCCTGGCCATCCGCGTGCTGGGGGAAGTCACCGAGCAGCGCCTGGAGCTGGTGCGGCGCGCGGACGCCATCGTCCAGGAGGAGATCCGCGCCGCCGGCCTCTACAAGGAAGTGTGGCAGGCCTTCGCGGTGCTGCTGCCGGTGCAGAGCGTGGGCGTCATGGGCGACGAGCGCACCTACGAGTCCACCTGCGTGCTGCGCGCCGTCACCAGCGTGGACGGCATGACGGCGGACTGGGCCCGGCTGCCGTTCGCCGTGCTGGAGCGCATCTCCACGCGCATCACCAACGAGGTGCGCGGCATCAACCGCGTCGCCTACGACATCTCGTCCAAGCCTCCCGCGACGATTGAGTGGGAGTAGGGCGGCTGCCCGGTGCGGGTGCCGGGCAGCCTCTTCGTGTTTCAGGGGCCCTGGCCGACCGCGCCGGGGCCCCCTGCTTCGCCCGGAGGCATCACCCCGCCGGGCTGGCCTTCACGGGCGGGATCTTGGTGCTGCCGGGACGCAGCTCCTCGAGCAGCCGCGTGGCGCCGTAGATCTTCGTCAGCGACTCGATGATGGCCTGGCTGTGGACGCTGACCGAGCGGTTGACGCTCTCGTCGAAGCCGTACTCGCCGCCCAGGGACTGGATGTTGCCGTCGAACACGATTCCGACGATCTCCGCGTCCTTGTTGATGACGGGCGAGCCGGAGTTGCCACCGATGATGTCGTTGGTGGAGACGAAGTTCATCGGCGTGGTGCCGTCCAGCGCCTTCTCGTTCTTCAGCCAGGACTTCGGCAGCGCGAAGGGCTCCTCACCCGTGGCGTGCGCGAAGGTGCCCGCCATCTGGGTGATGGGGCTGACCTGCTTGCCATTCTCCGAGTAGCCCTTCACCGCGCCGTAGGACAGGCGCAGGCTGAACGTCGCGTCCGGGTACTGGTTGGTGCCGTAGATCTCGAACTTGGCCTTGGCCACCAGCTCGCTGTTCTTGCGGAGGACGGACTCGACGTTCTCCTCGAACGTCTTGCGCACGGCCCGCATGTCCGGGTCCAGCGCGACGGCCAGCTGGATCATCGGGTCCTTGGACGCCGCGATGGCCGCCTTGCCGCCCTTGTGGAGCGCCTGGCGGGCCTTCACGTCGCGCAGCTTCGTGCCCTTCACCAGCCGGGCGGCCAGCTTCTCCGGGGACTCCTTGCCCAGCACCTTCTTCACGAAGGGGTGGTCGGAGCCCAGCTCCTCGCGCATCTTGGTGAGGCTGAACGTCAGGCGGGCAATCTCCAGCTCCGGGTAGATGGGCGCCGGGCTGAACAGCTGGGCCTCCAGCGCCGGGACGTTGGCCTGGTTGAACTCACGCAGGCGCTCGCCGTTCGCCTTCGGCAGCTCCTCGGCGCCGCGCACCAGCGTGCGGGCCACCTGGAACAGCGAGGAGGACAGGCCGCCGCCGTGCTCCATGAACGTCAGGTCCTTGCGGATGTTGCGCAGCTCCGTCTGGGCCTTGGCGATCTCATCCCAGGCCGCGCCGTACTTCTTCTTCATCTCCGGGTTGGCGTTGACCTTCTTGCGCAGCTCCTGCTCGGCGGCGACCTTCTGCGCGAAGAACGTCTTGTCCAGCAGGGCCTCGTGACGGCCCTTCATCGCCTTCACCGCGTTCTCCACGCCGAACAGCATGTTGGTGGAGATGCGGCGCTGCTCGGCGCCACGGCGGCCGAACTCCGTCAGCATGCCGCGCATCTCCGAGAGCATCATCAGCGTCTTGGGGAGCTGCACGTCGCGGTGGAACTCCAGCTCCGCGACGGTGAGGCCACGCGAGGTGCGGCCCGGGTGGCCGGAGATGAAGGTCAGCTCGCCTTCCTTCGCGCCCTTGTCGGACCACTTGAAGAAGTTGTTCGTCGTCGCCGGCTTGCCGTCCTCGTAGACGCGCAGGAACGTCACGTCGAGGTCGTAGCGGGGGAACTCGAAGTTGTCCGGGTCGCCGCCGAAGAACGCGATGGCGTGCTCGGGCGCCATCACCAGGCGGACGTCCTGGAAGCGCTTGTACTCGTAGAGGTTGTACTGGCCGCCCTGGTACAGGGTGACGACGTCACAGCGCGCCTTGGCGTTGCCCGCGGAGCAGGCCTGCTCCAGCTCGGACATCTTCGCCTTCAGGGTGTCGGCGTACTGCTTGCCCGTCAGCCCCTGGGTGGCCTTGTTCAGCGTCTCCGTGACGTCGGTGATCTTGACCAGCTGGTTGATCTCCATCGCCGGGCACTGGGTCTCCTCGCGCTGCGTCTTCGCGTAGAAGCCGTTGGCGATGTAGTCCTTCTTCGCCGTGGAGAGCTGGCTGATACAGCCGCGCGCGCAGTGGTGATTCGTCATCACCAGGCCGTTGCCGGACACGAAGCTGGCCGAACATCCGCCCGCCAGGCGCGCCGAGGACAGGCGCACGTTGTCCAGCCACTGCTGGGAAGGCTCGAAGCCGTACTTCTCCTTCACCTTCGCGGAGGGAAAGTTGTTGTAGGTCCACATGCCCTCGTCGGCCATCGCGGGAGCCGCGCCGAGGAGGGTGGCAATCACGAACAAGCGCTTCATGAAACGGTCCTTTCCAGGGCCATGGGTGTCGCGGTTCTGCGGGAAGCTCCTGGCTGGGTCAAGCCAGTAAAAAGCGGGGAAGATTTCCCGTGGAACCCAACATACGAGCAGGCTTCTGATTCCCGCCCCCTGGGGTTGGACTCCGAGGAGAAACCCCATTAACGCGACATGTCATCCAGACACGTTCCATGGCTGGGATTCGCGCATCCCACGCCTGGGACGCGCTCGGCCGGCTGTCATTCCTTCCGGAGCGCTTGAAGCGGGTCCATCCGCGTCGCCCGCCGGGCCGGAACCCAGCAGGCGAGCAACGCCACGGCCGCGAGCAGCGCCGCCACGGTCCCGAAGGTCCAGGGGTCTCGCGCGCTGACGCCGTGAAGCTGGCTCGCGAGCACCTGGGACAGGGCCAGCGCCGCCCCAAGTCCCACCCCCAGGCCCACCGCGGTCATCCCCGCGCCCTGGCCCAGGACGAGCCGGAGCACGTCCGCGGGCCGGGCGCCGAGCGCCATCCGGACGCCCAGCTCCCGCGTGCGCTGGGAGACCCGGAGCGAGACGACCCCATAGAGGCCGTAGGCGGCGAGCAGGACGGCGAGGAATGCAAAGCCGCCGAGCAGCCCCAGGACGAGCCTGCGCATCGCCAGGGACTGCGAGATGACCTGGTCCAAGGTGAGCGCCCGATAGACGGGCACGGTGCCATCCACGCGGCGGATGGCCTCCCGGATGGCTGGCAGCAACGTCTCCGGCGGCACCGAGGTGCGCGTCACCAGGACGAGCCCGTCATCGCCCCAGGGCCTGCCATGGGGGACGTGGAACTCGGCGAGGGGTTCGCGCTCCAGCCCCGCCTGGCGGACATCACCCACGACGCCGACGATGGTGTACGACGTCGCCCCGATGAGGAGCCGCTGGCCCAGGGCGCCTCCCGCCGGAAAGTGCCGACCGACCAGGGCTTCGTTGACGATGACCACGCCGGGCTGGTCTGGCGCGGCGTCCAGGGACGTGAAATCGCGCCCCTGGCGCAGAGGGATGCCCATGGCGGCGAAGTAGCCCGGACTGGACGCACGGCGCTCGGCGCGGGGTTCGTCGCCGGGCGCTGGCAGAGTGGCGCCTTCGACCTGATACCGGGCGTTGTTCCAGGCCCGTTGGATGGGGAGCACGGACGTCATGCCCGCCGCGGTGACGCCCGGGAGCGCGCGAACCGCCTCCAGCACGGGCTCCAAGAGCCGTCCCGGCAGCTCCGCGTCCAGGCCGCCCTCATTGAAGAACCGGTCGTCTGGGATGGACAGATGCAGCGTGAGCACCTGGCCGGGGACCAGTCCGGAGGAAGTCCCCAGCAGGTGCAGGAAGCCGCGTCCGAGCAGGCCCGCGCCGACGAGCAGCACCAGCGATAGGGCGATCTCCACGACCACCAGCGAGGCCCCCAGGCGACGGCCGAAGCCCGGCACCGTGCCGCCATCACCCGCGGCGGCGAGCCCGCCACGGATGTCCAGCCGGGAGACCTGGAGGGCCGGAAGCAGCCCGAAGGCCAGGCCGCTGACGCTGGTGATTCCGAAGAGGAACAGGAAGGCCGTGCCGTCCAGCGCGATGTCTTGACGCCGGGGCAGGCGCTCCGGAGCCAGGGCCAGCAGCGCGTCCAGTCCCCAGCGCGCCAGCAATGCGGCCAGCGCGCCGCCCAGCAGCGCCAACAGGAGGCTTTCGACCAGGAGCTGCTGGACGACCCGGGCCCGGCCGGCCCCCAGCGCCAGACGAACGGCCAGCTCGCGCCGCCGGGTGCCCGCACGGGCCAGCAGCAGATTCGCGACGTTCGTACACGCGATGAGGAGCACCAGCGCGACGGCACCGAACAGGACCTGGAGCGGCGCACGCCAGGACTGTGTCTGGCTTTCGTCGAGCGGGATGACGCGGGCGCTCCGATCCCGGTGGGATTCCGCCTGGGCCGACGCGGAGTCCGCGGCGACTTGCTTCAACTGAGCCTCGGCGGAGGCCAGCGAAACACCTGGCGCCAGCCGGGCCCGGAGGGTCAGCACCGTGGACCGGGTCCGGGCGGCGGCGTCCGGCGGCGCCACCAGGGGCAGCCAGACGTCCGTGGACGCATCGAAAGAGGCCGGCATCACGCCGATGACGGTGTGGGCCAGGCCGTCCAGGCTCACGGAACGGCCGAGGACAGCCGGGTCAGCGCCGAAACGGGCTCGCCAGAGACGCTCGCCGAGGACCGCGACCGGGGCCTGGCCGGGCAGGTCCTCGTCGGAGGCGAAAGTCCGGCCCAGCAAGGGCGGCACGCCATGAACCGTGAAGAAATCTGCCGTTCCGCGAAGGGCCTGGAGGCGCTCAGGCGCCTCCGAGTCCTGGAGCGTGACGCCGCCGCCCGTGAACGCCGCCATGTGGGCGAAGGCCGGGCTGTGTTGGCGCCAGGCCCAGAACGTCGGCCAGGACACCGGGCCGCCATAGCCCTGGGGGCGCACCTCGACGAGGCTGACCAGCCGCTCGGGCTCCGCGTACGGCAGCGGCCGGAGGAGGACCCCGTGGACCACGCTGAAGATGACGGCGTTGGCGCCAATGCCCAGCGCCAGGCACAGCACGGCGGCCGCGACGAAGCCGGGGGAACGGCGGAACGTGCGGAGCGCGAAGCGAACATCCGCGGCGAGCGAATCGATGAAGGTCATGGCGGGCGTCAGGGGCGGAGAGCTTGCCGGAAGCGACTGCAATCGACGGACCCGAAACCGGCCCGGACGGCCCAGAAACCAGGGCGGGGAACGGCCTGAATCGACCCCAGGTTCCGCGCCCACTTAGTTTACATAACGCATGTTATCGGACCTTCTTTCATAGAGGGAGAGGCCTCGTCGTGGACGGTTATCCGCGGCCCCATTGCCACCAACCCACGGCCCGGCTGGCTGGCCGGCACTCGGTGCTTTCCGGCCTTCACTCCGGCGCATACGGTGGTCAGCACATGCGTCTTCTTCGATTCGGACTCGTCGCCGCCACCTGCTGTGGCGCTCTCGTCCTCTCGGGTTGTCCCGACAAGCCGGCCGCCGTTCCGGACTCCGGCGTCGCCGAGGCGCCTCAGGCCCCCGCGCCGCCACCGCCGACCCGCTTCTCGCTCAGCTACCAGGCCTTGCCTGACGCGCCGGTCGCGGCAGCCGCCAATGACGCGGGCGTCGCCGACGACGCTGGAGTCGCTATCGCGGGCCTCAAGGAAATCGCCGCGGCCCCCGATGACGTCTCCGTCATCGAGCCCACGACGCTCCTGGAGCTCCGGACGACCCGCCCGCTCAAGAACTACCGCGTGCGCCTGTTCGACGAAGCCGACCGGGCCATGGTGTCTGATGACGACGTCGAGGAATCCGAGGCCGGCCTCGTCTACCGAATCCAGCTGCCGCAGCCGCTCAAGTCCGGCTTCAAGTACACCCTGGTCGTGGAGGCGCAGACTGGCACCGCGTTCACCGACGGCCTGGGCCGTGACGTCGACGAGTTCCGCCAGGCCCTTCAAATCGCTGGCGAAAAGGAAAAGCCAGCCCCGCCGCCCAAGCCCGCCGGCAAGAAGAAACGCCGCTGAGCCTGGGCGGTCCGGGACAGACTTTGACTCAGCGATCCGCGACCGGCGGCAGGCCGAGTGAGTTCTTCAGCTCCCGCAGCTTGGCCTGGATGAGCTTCATGTTCTGGGGCCCCATGCGCAGCAGATGCTTCTGCGCGGTGCTCAGGTCCTCGAGCTCCGGCGCCGCATAGGCATAGAGCGCGCCCTCCGGCACGACTTCCACCGGGCCTTCCTGCGCGGGCACCTTGAGCAGATGTTGGATGGCCGCGCTCAGGGAGCTGCTGAACGTCTGTCCCGGCGGCGCAATCTCCGCGTGGGCCTGGTCAATCGCCGGCTTCAGCTCGCGGTACACGCTGGCCGCGGCCTGCGTGTCGATGGAGCCCATCACGCGAGCCACGGTGTCGTAGCGCGCGTAGCTGGCCGGGTCGATGACCGTGGTGCCGTCCACCTGGGTCACCTGGAAAGCCCCCGTGGGCGCCAGGAACCCGAGCACCGTGCGCGGGCTCGAACCGTCCGCGATGTTGTTCACCGCGGCCGTGAAGCGCCGGACCAGGTCCTTCTCGTTCATCCACCGCGCGAGCTCGGGTTCAGGCGAGAGCTGGCTCGCCAGGCTGCGGACCTCGGCGTCCCGCTCCGGCAGCGACGTTTCTGGCATCGTCGGGGGTGCCGCGGCTGTCTCGCCAGCGGGCTCCGTCGGAACCACGGGCACCTCCGCCGGACGCGACTCCTGACGCCGCAGACCAAAATACGACGCCACCAACGCCAGGCCCGCCAGCCCCAGGACGACGGCCAGCGTCTTGCCCTTGGAGCGCGGTGCGGATTCGGGAACCTCGGCCGGCGTCGGATTCGTCGGGTCGTTCATTCATTCCTCCGTAGGTGGACCCTTCAACCTACAAACGCCCCCCCAGGTCATTCCACCGGACCGCGCCACTTCGCGCGCGCAGATGTTCACCGTCCGGTACTCACGCATGCACGGCTGCTTCCAGGACGGCGAACCGGGCACAGTCACCCTGCCCGCTCAGCCGTCCTGCTCCATGGCTCGGACGCGAGCAAGCGTCTGCAGATCCCGCTCGGTCGGCCCCAGCTCCAAGATGATGCGGCTCACGTCGTAAAGCACGTCGCCACGCTCGAAGACTGGCAGCCGGGGAACATCCTGGTTCAGCTCGTCTGCGCCGCGGTTGTACGCCACGTCCATCAGCGTCCGGAGCTGGAAGGCATCGTAGAGGTTGTACTCGACGAGGAACCGGAGGGCCTCCACGTCACCTCTGCGCTGGTACGCGCGCCACAGCAGCACCGCGTCGTAGCCATTCACGCCCTTCATGTGGGGCGGACGCTCGGCGCCAATCTTCCCTTCGATTTCCTTCAGCCCGCCGCCCATGCCCAGCCGCCGCGTCACGAACCGCAAGTCGATGTGCGCGTCCGGCACCGGAAAGTGCCCCGGGCCGAAGTAGTTACGCAGGACGGGCACGTCGAAGCACGAGCCGTTGAAGGTCACCCACAGCCGGCGCGCCGCCATGGCCTCCGGCAGCGCGTCCATGTTCCGGCCCTGGATGAAGACGTGAAGGCCCTTCGAATCGAACAGGCTCACCACCGTCGGCGCCTGGGCCTCTCTGCCGTCCGTCTCGATATCGAAATAGACGGCGTCGTCCTGGAACTCCGGGTACAGCCGCCAGTGCTCCCGGCTGGGGAGCAGCTCCGCCAGCTTGCGCAAGTCCCGGCGGGCCAGCGCGTCCTTCGCCTCGGCGATGCGCGCCCGCGCCACGTCGTCGGACTTCCGGTTGATCGCCACCCCCTGGCCCGCTTCCGGAAAGTCCTCCCAGGTGCGGATGCCGCGGGACCACAGGTCCTTCTCACGCCAGGGGCCGACGCTGGGGATGTGCTGGAACGTCCGCTGCAGCATCAATCGAGCGCGCCCAACCTTCCCGCCACCAGGTCGTCCAGGAGCGGGATGTCCGCCTCGCAGAACGGCAGTGACTGCATCTGCGCTGGCGTGTGGAACGCCAGCGCATGGGCGCCCAGGGGCCGGGGCTCACCCGAGACAATCCAGGACAGGTACAGCACCAGCTCCACCGTCAGGTCCGGGTAGGTGTGCTGGCCTTCCCAGAGCCGCCGGCCCACGGCGAGCTCCACGTCCAGCTCCTCGCGGCACTCACGGGCCAGCGCGGCCTCGTCCGTCTCCCCGGCCTCCACCTTGCCGCCGGGGAACTCCCACAGCAAGGCGCGGCTTCCACCGGGGAGCCGCTGCTGCACCAGGAACTGACGTCCATCCTCCGGCCGCGGAATCAGCGCCGCGACCACGCGGACCGTCCTGCGAGCCGGCGCCGTCACCCGTCAATCCCGTTCATGTCCAGGGAGTACAGGTAGCCGTTGTTCGACAACACGAACAGCTGCCTGCCCGCGACGAAAGGCGGCGCGGTGACGCCGCTCCCGGGGTTCCACGACACGCGCGAGCGCCCCGTCTTCGGCTCCAGGAACAGCAGCGAACGGGACGTGGGCACGAGCAGCATTCCCTGGGCGAACACCGGAGCGAAGGCCGCTCGGTCCCCCAGGGGGTGCGACCAGAGGAGCCGTCCCGTCTCCGCAAGGTAGGCATCCACCCGGCCGTCGCCCGAGGCGAAGAGCACCTGGCCACTCACCAGCAGCGATGTCATGCCGGCCACGGAGGTGTTCCACACCAGGTCGCCCGACTCCGACTCGAGCGCGAAGATGCCGCTCTTGTACGACGTGACGTAGAGCTGCCCGTTGGCGTCCATCACCGGGCTGCTGTCCACGTCCAGGAACTCGGAGCCCGGACCGGACAGCGAGCGCTCCCAGGTGACGCCGCCGTCGTCGACGCTGAGCGCCACCACGAAGCCGTCGGAGAAGCCGATGTAGGCCACGCCTTCGCGCACCAGGGGCCGCGAAGCGCCGCGGACGGTGAAGCCGGTGGGTGGATCCCGGCGGTACTGCCAGGCCCACTGCCCATCCGCGAGCTTCACCGCGAAGAGCGTATCGCTCTCCGAGGCCACGAGCACCAGGCCGTTCACGACCACGGGCACCGTGGCCAGGGCCTCGCCCGCGACGTACTTCCACTTCTCCTCGCCCGAGGCGACGTCCAGCGCGTACAGCACGCCGTCACCGCCCGGAATGTAGGCCACGCCGTCCACCACCCGGGGCCCGGCGCTGAAGCGGCTGCCCGTCTTGTACGTCCACTTCACCTGGCCGTCGGGACCCACGCCGCGGGCGAACCCGTCCCGCGTGAGCGCGACGGCCGTCCGGCTGACGGCGTCATAGGCCGGCGTCGC
This sequence comes from Myxococcus sp. AM010, assembly GCF_013372585.1. Taxonomy (NCBI): domain Bacteria; kingdom Pseudomonadati; phylum Myxococcota; class Myxococcia; order Myxococcales; family Myxococcaceae; genus Myxococcus; species Myxococcus sp. AM010. The sequence goes on along the minus strand of NZ_JABXEO010000083.1, from coordinate 18,501 downwards.
CGTCTCACGCGGCCCGTACTCCAGCGTCTGCGCGGGCGCGAGCGGCGTCCACCAGTTGACGGAGAAGTACTCCAACGGCGTGTTCGACGGCGGCCGGGGCAGCTCCGGATTGCCGTAGTACCGCGCGCCGCTGCAGCCGCCCAGAAGCCCTGCCGCCACGGCGCCACCCAACCAACGCTTCCAGCTCACGAGCCGCATCGTCATGGCGTGTGTTTCTAACCTGCGTCCGGAGCGGGTGCAGCCGCCGGAGCCTCCGGGGCGGGAACCTTCACACCTTCGGAGGCCAGCACCGCCAGGCGCTCACCGGCCTGACGCGCAGCCGCCGTGTTCGGCTGCGCCGTGGTCAGCTTCGACAGCACCTGGGCCGCCTCTTCCTTCTTGCCCAGGAGGATGAGCATCCGGGCCTTGTGGTAGTCGCCCATGCCCAGCAGGAACGGGCCCCCCGCGGCGCCCATCTGCTCGAAGGCCTTGATGGCGTCCTCGTACTTGCCGTCCGCCTCGAGCGCGTAGCCCTGGCCCTCGAGGGCCTCCGCGCGGAGCGGATCGTTCTGGGGCGCGCCCTTGAGGTACTCGCCGAAGGCCGCCTGCGCCGCGGCGTAGTTGCCCAGCCGGAACTGCGCCTTGCCCTCGGCCAGGGCGGCCGTCGCCGCGGACGGGGTGCCGCCGTGCGCCGCGCGGAACTCGCCCAGCGCCTTCACCACGGCCTCGTCGCGCTCCTTCACCGTCTTGAAGGGGGGCTCGGTCTCACCGGGCTGCGCGGGCTCCACGCCCTCCACGGGCCGGTCGAGCACGGTCAGCGCCTGTCCCAGCGCCTGGGCGGCCTTCTCCTCGCCGCGCTTGGACACCTCGCTGGCGATGGCGACGCCCACGCCGCCCAGGATGAGCACGCCCGCGGCGAGCCCGATGATCTTCTGGCGCTGCGCAAGCCAGTCGCTCGCCTCGGTGCCCGCCTTCTGGAAGGTGTCCGGCTGGCTGAGCTCTTTCTGGCGAATCTTCTCGGTCTTGGTGGTTCCGGCCACGTCTGGAAACCTCTTTTAAAGAGCGGCGCACTGTATGGAGCGCGCGCCGCGAGTGTCAACGCACTGACGCCTCAGCGCTTCCCCTGGCGCTGCGGCCGCTTGCGGGCCTCGCGCTTGGCCTGCCCGGGCCGGCCCTTGAAGATGAGCCGGATGGGCACGCGCAGGTCGAACGTCTTGCGCAGCTGGTTGGTGATGTACCGCCTGTACATGTCCGGAACGCCGTCCGGATGGTTCACGGTGATGGTGAAGGTCGGCGGCGCCGCGGCCACCTGGGCGATGTAGTACATGCGCAGCGGCTTGCCCCGGACGATGGGCGCCGGGTGGTTGTCCACCATGTGCTCCAGCAGCCGGTTGAGCTGCGGGGTGGGCGCCCGGAAGCGGAACTGGTCGGCGAGCTCCGTCGCCACGTCCACGACCTTCTCCACCTTGGAGCCCGTCAGCGCGGAGGTGAAGAGGATGGGCGCGTAGCCCACGAACTTGAGCGAGTGCTTGAGGGACTCGCGGAAGGTCTCCTGGCGGCGCTGGTCGGCGCCCACCAGGTCCCACTTGTTCACCACGATGACCAGGGCGCGGCCCCGCTCCTCGGCCAGGCCCGCCAGCTTGGCGTCCTGGTCCACCGCCGGCTCCATGGCGTCCATCAACAGCACCGCCACGTCGCTGCGCTCCATCACCTTGAGCGCGGCCACCACGGAGAACTGCTCCACGCGCTGGGCAATGGACTTCTTGCGCCGGATGCCCGCCGTGTCGGTGAGCAGCAGCTTGCGGCCCTTGTACGTGAGCTCGGAGTCCACCGGGTCCCGCGTCGTGCCCGCCACCTCGCTGGCCACCACCCGCTTCTCCTTCAGGATGGCGTTGACCAGGGTGCTCTTGCCCACGTTGGGCCGGCCGATGATGGCCATGCGGATGATGCCGTCGTCTGGCGGCGCCTCCGCGTCCTCGCCCTCTTCCTTGGGCGGCAGCCTGGCCACGACGGAGTCGAACAGCTCCTGCATGCCCAGGCTGTGCTCGGCGGACAGCGCCTGCACGTCGCCCAGGCCCAGGCGGTAGAACTCACCGGCCAGCGCCTGCATCTGCCCGGACGTGTTGTCCAGCTTGTTGGCGGCCAGCACCACCGGCTTGCCGCTCTTGCGCAGGTAGTTGGCCACGGCCTCGTCCGCGGGCGTGAGGCCCGCCCGGCCGTCGGTGACGAAGACGATGACGTCGCACTCGTCCACGGCCAGCTGCGCCTGCTCCCGCACCTGCTGGAGGAGCTGATCCTCGTCACCGGGCACGAAGCCGCCGGTGTCGATGAAGGTGAACTTGCGGCCTTCCCACTCCGCGTCCGCGTAGTGGCGGTCCCGCGTCACGCCGGGCTCGTCCTGCACCAGCGCGACGCGCCGGCCCACCAGCCGGTTGAACAGCGTGCTCTTGCCCACGTTGGGGCGTCCGACGATTGCGACCAGGGGCTTCATTTCAGTCGTATCCCAGCTTCTTGAGGCCTTCGGGGCGCTCGCTCCAACGCGGTTCCACGCGGACGCGCAGGTCCAGATACACGTGCGCGCCCAGCAACCGCTGCACGGACTTGCGCGCGTCGGTGCCAATGGTCTTCAGCATCTGCCCCTGTTTGCCGATGATGATGGCCTTCTGGCTGTCGCGCTCCACGAAGATGGACGCGGCGATGCGGATGAGCCCGCCCAGTTGGTTCGGCGGCGTGCCCGGCCGGGGCTCGCGCTCGGATTCGTCGAAGATGTCCACCACCACGGCCGTGGAGTACGGAATCTCCTGGCGGCAGTGCCGCAGCACCTGCTCGCGGATGTACTCGGCCGCCAGCACGCGCTCCTGCTGGTCGGTGAGCATGTCCTCGTCGAAGACATTCTCGCCTTCCGGCAGGTGCTCCAGGACGGTGTGGAACAGCCGCTCCACCCCGTCCTTCTCCCGGGCGGAGATGGGGACCACCTCCGCGAAGGGGAACTCCTGGCGGTACAGGTCGATGAGGGGCAGCAGCTGCCCCTTGGCGACGCTGTCGATCTTGTTGATGACCAGGAAGGTCGGCTTGCCGATCTTCTGCAGCCGCTCGAGGATGGCGCGGTTGCCTGGGCTCACCTCGGGCTTCTCACTGGCCGGCGGCTCGATGAGGAAGAGGACCAGTTCCACCTCCTCCGCCGCCTGGAGGGCCACCTCGACCATGTAGCGGTTCAGCTCGCCCTTGGCCTGGTGGATGCCCGGCGTGTCGATGAACGCCACCTGCCCTTCCGGACGGGTGACGACGCCGAGGATGCGGTTGCGCGTCGTCTGCGGCTTGGGGGAGACAATGGCGATTTTTTCGCCGGTCAGTGCATTGAGCAGCGTGCTCTTGCCCACGTTGGGGCGCCCGATGAGGGCGGCGAAGCCGCTGCGGTGTGTCTTGGGGGGGGCCATTGCTTCGGAGGTGATCTGGGACGCCGCGCACCGCGGAGGCCCGAAAAGGGAACGTCTGGACAGCGCCTATACCAGCCCACCGCCCGTCCGGTCATGCCAGGACGGGCGGCGAGTGGACAGGCTACGGCTGGGTCGTGGAGATGGTCAGCTTGTTGATGACGACATCCTGGCGCGGGCAGTCCCGCCCGTCGCGCGGCGCGCCGGCGATCTTCTCCACCACGTCGTAGCCGCTGAGCACCTCACCGAAGATGGTGTGCTTGTTGTTGAGGTAGGTCGGCTTGGACGTGGTGATGAAGAACTGGCTGCCGTTGGTGTTAGGGCGGCCGACGTTCGCCGTGGCCAGCAGGCCCACTTTGTCGAAGGTCCGGCCGCTCTGGTACTCGTCCTCCACGTTGAAGCCCGGGCCACCGCTGCCGCTGCCGGTGGGGTCTCCGCCCTGAATCATGAAGCCCGGAATCACGCGGTGGAAGATGATGCCATCGTAGTAGGGGCGCTGGGTCTTCTCACCCGTCTTCGGATCCTGGAAGGGCAGCTCGCCCGTCGCCAGGCCCACGAAGCTGCTCACCGTCTTCGGCGCGTCCTTCGCGAACAGCTTCACCACGATCTGCCCCTCCGTGGTGTCGAAGGTGGCGTAAAGGTCATTGCCCGCGCGGGCCTCGTCCAACATTCCCATGCTACCCTCCCGTGTGGGGACCCGTCCGAAGACGAGCCCGGTCATGTGTCACGGCCTTGGTGAAACCGTCTTCGCGCCCGCGTCCTTCTGGGGCGCCGCTTCCTTGCTCGCCGCGGGGGCCGTCACGCCCTTGGGAGCCTTGTCGCCCAGCAGCACGCGGGTGAGTACCACCGCGGTGCGCGGGCGGTCCCGGTTGTCCCGGGGCACGTTGCTGATCTTCTCCACCACGTCGTAGCCGCTGAGCACCTCACCGAAGATGGTGTGCTTGCCGCCCAGGTGCCTGGGCGTGGAGGTGGTGATGAAGAACTGGCTGCCGTTGGTGTTGGGCCCCGCGTTGGCCATGGCCAGCAGGCCCGGCTTGTCGAAGGTCCGGCCGCTCTGGAACTCGTCCGCAAAGCGGTAGCCCGGGTCGCCGAAGCCGCTCCCCGTGGGGTCTCCACCCTGAATCATGAAGCCTGGAATCACCCGGTGGAACACCGTGCCGTCATACAGCGGCTTCTTGGCCATCTTCTCCGTCTTCGGGTCCCGCCATTCCTTCTCACCGGCGGCCAGCCCCACGAAGTTGGCCACCGTCCTGGGCGCGTCCTTGGCGAAGAGCCGGACGACGATGGCGCCCTCGCTCGTCTGGAGCGTGGCGTACAGGTCCTTGCCGGCCGCGGCCTTCCGCGTCCACTTGCCGGAGTCAGCGGCGAGGACGGAGCCCGCCAGCAGGCAGGTCACCAGCGCGAGCGTCTTTCGGAGGGAGGCGGGGGGCATGTCGGCGCGGCACCTTACGCGCCGCCCCCTGCCCCATCCAAGGGGTTTCACGCCGGGGTGTCGTGTCGTGGCGTTCCGGGCGGGGGGGAGGTGGGACACGCGGCGTCTTCCCGCAGCTTCTCCAGCGTCGCCTGCGCGGCGGACTGCTCCGCCTCCTTCTTGCTGCGGCCGGAGGCCCGGGCGAAGGCCGTCTCCCCCAGCATCAGCTCCACCTCGAACACCTTGGAGTGTTCCGGACCGGACTCGGAAACCACCCGGTAGCGGGGCTGGAGCTTGAGCCGCTCGTGGGCCAGCTCCTGGAGCAGCGTCTTGTAGTCGAGCCGCCCCTGGCCGTTGGAGACCTCGTCCAGCAGGTCCGCGAAGTACCGGTCCACCAGCGCCACCGCGGCGTCCAGCCCGCTGGTGAGGAACACCGCGCCGAAGACGGCCTCCAGGGCGTCCGCCAGGACGGAGTTCTTCTCCCGGCCGCCGGACATGAGTTCGCCCCGGCCCAGCAGCAGCAGGTCGCCCAGGGGAATGGTCCGGGCCACGCGGGCCAGGCCATCCTCGTTGACGACGCGGGCGCGCATCTTGGTCAGGTCGCCTTCGGGCAGGCCGGGGCAGCGCGCCATCAACCGGTGGCTGACAGCCAGGTTGACCACCGAGTCGCCCAGGAACTCCAGGCGCTGGTTGTCCTTCAGCTCCTTGTCCCGCGTCTCGTTGACGTACGTCTTGTGCGTCAGGGCCTCCAGCGCCGTCTCCATCCGGGAGAAGCTCAACCCCAACCGCGACTCCAGCAACTGAACCCGCTCCAACGGGCTCATCTTGTCCGCACCACTCAACGCATCACTCCTGAGGCGCGTCCGGGCCCACCAGCCTCACGGCCGCGGGAGGGACCCTCAGCAGGTCCGCCACCATCCGCACGATGCCTGGAAACTCATCCAGTTCGAACCGCCCCGCCCACTCCTTCCCCTGGGGACCCGCCAGCAGTCCCCGGAAGGTGCGACCCGCCACCCTCGCGGCGGCGAAGCGGTACGGACGGCCCTCCACCTGCAACTGCGCCAGCAGCTCCAGGCTGCTACGAGGAGGCACCAACGCCTCCGCGCCGAACTTCTCCACGATGTCGGAGAAGCGCACCAGCCCGGCGCCCACTGGCGCGGCCTGCGGGCGGCTCGCCGGCTCTCCAAAGAGCGCGACCAGGTAGCCCGTCAGCGCCGCGCGCTCGCGGAACTCCGACAGCTCCAGCGTGTGGCCGCTGCCCGTGGGAAGGTCTTCTTTTCCCCGGGCCACGCGGGCCACGCGGAAGTTGCCCAGCCGGTCCGACACCAGCGTGACGACCAGCTCCCCGTCCACCACGTCCGTGGCCAGCTCCAGCGTCTCCGGCTCCACGCGCGGCGTCAGCCCCAGCACCTGGAGCTCCGCCGAGCGGCGCTGGACGTGGAAGATGTGCTCGTTGAACGCGTCCGCGAGCAGCGCCTCGATGTCGGCCACGTCGCTGAGCGCGCCCACCAGGATGGGCGCCAGCCCCACCACTGCGGGCGGCGCGATGGGGATGAGACGGTCCCCCATCACCTGGAAGGTCACCTCCGGGATGAACGCCCGGGTGACGGGATTGACCAGCGGGGACGACTCCAGGTCCAGCACCGCCTCGGTGCCGGCCGCGTCCTCCCGCAACTGCAGCCCGAGGCCTTCCAGCCGCGCGGTGTCCATCAAGCCCCTTTGAAGGTTTCTCGGGCGATGATTGTACGCTGGATCTCGCTGGTGCCCTCGCCGATCTCACACAGCTTGGCGTCGCGCAGGTAGCGCTCGACGGGGAACTCGCGGGTGTAACCGTACCCACCGTGGATCTGCACGGCCTTGTTGCACGCCCGCATGGCCGCCTCGGAGGCGAACAGCTTCCCCATGGAGGCCTCCCTCGAATAGGGCTTGCCCTCGTCGGCCAGCTTCGCCGCGCGGTGGACCAGGAGCCGCGCGGCGTCCAGCTCCGTCTTCATGTCCGCCATCATCCAGCGCAGGCCCTGGAACTCGCTGATGGGCTGGCCGAACGCGGTGCGCTCGCGCGAGTAACCAATGGACTCCTCCAGGGCGCCCCGGCCCAGGCCCACCGCCAGCGCGCCAATGGTGATGCGGCCGCGGTCCAAAATCTTCATCGTGTCGATGAAGCCGTGGTCCAGCTCGCCCACGCGAGCCGAGTCCGGCAGCTCCACGTTCTCCAGGATGAGCTCGGCCGTGTCCGACGAGCGCATGCCCAGCTTCCCGTGGATGGGGCGCTGGCTGAAGCCCGGCTGGCCCTTCTCCAGCAGGAAGGCGGTGATGCCCTTCTGTCGCTTCTGCGGCGAGGTGACGGCCAGCACCACGAACACGTCCCCCACCGTGCCCTGGGTGATGAACATCTTCGCGCCGTTGAGCACCCAGCCGTCGCCCTTGCGCACGGCCGTGGTCTTCATGCTCGACGCGTCCGAGCCGGACCCGGGCTCCGTCAGGCCCCACGCGCCCAGGTACTCACCGGTGGCGAGCCTGGGCAGGTACTTCTGGCGCTGCGCGTCCGAGCCGAACACGCGCAGGTGGCTGGTGCCCAGGCCATTGTGGCTGGCCACCGTCAGCGCGAGCGAGCCGTCGTAGCGGGCGATCTCCTCCACCGCCACCGCCACGGCGAGCGAGTCCATGGCCGCTCCGCCGAACTCCTCGGCGACCAGCATGCCCATCACTCCAAGCTGCCCCAGCTCCCGGACGACCTCCATGGGGAACTTCTCGTCCTTGTCCCACTCGCGGGCATACGGCTTCACCCGCCGTTCGCAGAAGTCACGGAGGGAGGACTGGAGGGCGCGATGGCTTTCAGGAAGGTCAAAATCCATGGTCAGCAGGATCTATAGCAGACGGCCCAGGCGCAGCCCGGGCCTTGGAGGTGGGGTAACGCTACCTACTCAAACCGGATAGACGCCGTGTTTCTTTTCCGCACGGGGCTGCTGCCGCTGCGAGTAGACGCCGTAGCGCTGGGTGAGCTCTTGACGCAGCCGGTCACCCGGGACGATGTCGTCAATGACGAGCTCGCTGGCCAGCTTGTAGATGTCCACGTCCTGCTTGTACTCGTCGCGCAGCTTCTGGACGTAGGCGGGCCGCTCGGCCTCCGGCAGCTCTTGAATCTTGTTGTAGTAGACGGCGTTCACCGCCGCCTCCGGGCCCATGACGGCGATCATCGCGCCGGGCAGCGCGATGGTGGCGTCCGGAGCGAAGCCGGGGCCGCTCATGGCGTAGAGGCCGGCGCCGTAGGCCTTGCGGACCACCACGCAGATACGGGGCACGCTGGCCTCGGACACGGCGGAGATCATCTTCGCGCCGGCGCGGATGATGCCCGCGCGCTCCACCTTGGTGCCAATCATGAAGCCCGGCACGTCCGCCAGGTAGAGCAGCGGGATGTTGAAGGCATCACACAGCCAGATGAAGCGGGCCGCCTTGTCCGCGCTGTCAACGAAGAGCACGCCGCCCTTGTACTTGGGCTGGTTGGCGACGATGCCCACCGGGCGGCCGTCGATGCGGGCCAGGCCGGTGACGAGCTCCTGGGCGAAGAGCTTCTTCACCTCGAACCAGCTGCCCTCGTCGATGAGCTCGTTGATGAGCTCATGCATGTTGAAGGGCTTGTTCTGGTCGACGGGGACGATCTCCTCCACCTTCTTGCCGCTGGCCTTGGGGGCCTTGGGCTCGGCGCGCGGCGGCGTCTGGGAGAAGTTCTCCGGGAAGTAGCCGATGTACTTCTTCGCCGCCTCGATGGCCTCCTGCTCCGTCTTCACCAGCACGTCGCCCACGCCGGAGACGGAGCAGTGCATCTTCGCGCCGCCCATCTCCTCCAGGGTCACCTTCTCGCCGATGACCATCTCCGCCATGCGCGGGCTGCCCAGGTACATGGAGGCATTGCCTTCCACCATGATGACCAGGTCGCAGAACGCGGGGATGTACGCGCCACCGGCGGCGGACGGCCCGAAGAGCAGGCACACCTGCGGCACGAAGCCTGACATGTGCACCTCGTTGTAGAAGATGCGGCCGGCGCCCCGGCGACCGGGGAACATCTCCACCTGGTCGGTGATGCGGGCACCCGCCGAGTCCACCAGGTAGAACAGCGGGCAGCGCAGGTCGCGGGCCGTCTCCTGGATGCGGAGGATCTTCTCCACCGTGCGGGCGCCCCAGCTCCCGGCCTTCACCGTGGAGTCGTTGGCCATGATGGCCACGGTGCGCCCGGCCACCTTGCCCACGCCGATGACGACCCCATCCGAGGGCAGGTCCGGGTCCAGGTTGTTGGCGAGCTTCGCGTCCTCCACGAAGGAGCCTTCATCCACCAGCAGGCGGATGCGCTCGCGGGCGAAGAGCTTGCCCGCCTCCGTGTTCTTCGCGTGGTACTTCTGCGAGCCACCCTTCTCCACCTGGGCGATCTTCTCCAGCAGTCTCGAGTCTTGGGACATGGCCCGTGGCACATAGCAGAAAGGGCTACGGCTGGCTGCCTTCTCGCTGGGGGACCGGCGCGGCGTGACAGGCAGACGACGCACCGCACAGAACAGTCCCCGCGGGGGATGCCGCTCCAGGCTCCCCTGCCTACCTTGGTGCGTAACGGGGGCGCGCTCGCGAGTGACGCGCACCCGGCAACCATCGGGCCCAGGAGGGACGCATGTTCGCAGCGAAGAAAGGCAAGTGGATGGCCAAGGGAATCGCCCGGAGCGACCTGTACCGCAAGTGGCTGGCCCACAAGCTCATCAATGACCTGCCGCGCGTGGCGCGGAACCGCTGGGATGACTTCGAGCCGGATGACGTGCTGCGGCATGTGGGATTGACGACCTACAAGCCGGCGCGCGCGGGCCTGGGCAGCCTGGGCGTCTTCCTCCTCGGCGTGGCCGCGGGTGGCGTGGCGGCCCTGCTGATGGCCCCGAAGACGGGCACCGAGCTGCGGACCACCGTGAAGGACAAGGCCTCCGCCTACATGAACAAGCAGCACGTCAACCTGGGCCAGGAGCGCACCGCGAACGCCTGAGCGGCGCGCGCGGCCTTCGGGCCATGACGTGATGAACCTTCGGGGACGGGGCACCGGCGCGGACCGGGCCTTCCGTCCCCGACCTCTTTCGTGCGGGCTAGCGGCCCTTGTAGACGGGGGCGCGCTTCTCCGCGAAGGCGCGCAGGCCCTCCAGCCGGTCCTCCGTCTTGAGGATCTCCTCGTACTTGCGCAGCTCCAGCGCCAGCGCGTCGTCCAGCTCCAGGCCCGTGCCCTCGTCGATGGCGTGCTTGGCCGTGGCCACGGCGATGGGCGCGTTCTCCACCACCGACTCCGCCACCCCGTACGCCACGGCCAGCAGGTGGCCCTCCGGCGCCAGCCGGTTCACCAGGCCCACGCTGAAGGCCTCGGCGGCGTTGACGCGGCGGGCGGTGAGGATGAGGTCCTTGGCGCGGCCCGGACCCACCAGGCGCGCCAGGCGCTGCGTGCCTCCGCCGCCGGGGATGATGCCCAGCTTCACCTCGGTGAGGCCCAGCTCCGCGGCCGGGGCCGCCACGCGCAAGTCACACGCGAGCGCCAGCTCCGTGCCACCGCCGAAGGCCGCGCCGTTGATGGCGGCGATGAAGACGCAGTCGCTCTTCTCGAGCGCGCGGAAGGTGCGGCGCAGTCCGTCCAGGAAGGCGCGGACCTCGTCCTCGGCCATGGTGGCGCGCTCCTTCAGGTCGGCGCCGGCGCAGAAGGCCTTGTCGCCCGCGCCGGTGATGACGACGGCGCGCACGTCTCGATTGGAAGACACGCGGGTCACCAGCTCGCCCAGCTCCTTCAGCATGGCGCGGCTGATGGCATTGCGGCGGCTCTCGCCGTCGATGGTCCAGATTTCGATGGGACCGCGTGCGTCGACCTTGAATTCCGGCATGTTCGCTCCCCTTTCCCGGCCTGGCAGGCGGGCTGCGCTGGGCCGCGGCAGAGTGCGTCCATAAGCCGGGTCTGGCAAGGCGGAAACGGTTAGCATGGGAGACATGGCCACGCCTCCGCGCTTCATCTCGCACCGACTCTCCCGGTGGGCCCCCTGGCTGCCCGCCATCGCCTACGTGGCGCTCCTGCTCCCGCTCGAAGCCCTGGGGCGCGGCGGCGGCGGCGAGCACTACTCCCGCCCCTCGTCCGGCAACGGCGGTGGCCGCGGCGGCGGAGACGGGGACGGCGTCGCGCTCTGGGTCGTCTACCAGCTCTTCAGCCTCGTCTGGCGCTACCCCAAGGTCATGCTGCCGCTGCTCTGCGTTGGCGGCGTCGTGTACTGGCTGTACCGCCGCAACCTGCACCCGGACGCCACCACGAAGCGCGCCCTGGAGCAGCGCGAGGCGTACCAGCGCACCCAGGTATCCCAGCGGGACGTGCAGGGCTGGGTGAACGCCCTCCGGCTGAAGGACCCCGCCTTCGCGCTGGCGCCGATGCTGGAGAAGACGAAGTGGCTGTTCATGGAGCTGCAGCAGGCGTGGTTCCTCCGGGACATGACGCCGGTGCGGCCCTTCCTGTCGGACGCCACCTTCCAGCGCTTCGGTGTCCAGTTGGAGCTGATGCGCGCGCAGGGCGTGCGGGACGCCATCACCGACTTCGAGGTGCTGGAGCTCCAGCTCATCGGCCTGGACCAGAGCCCGTGGTTCGACAGCATCCACGTCCGGGTCCACGCGCGGATGCGCGACACCGACGTGCCCGTGTCCTTCACCGACGCGCAGGCCACCGAGGCCGCGCGCAAGGCCCCCAACGAGGCCTTCACGGAGGTCTGGACCTTCGTGCGCAAGCCGGGGGCGCAGACGCGCGTGGGCGCGGACCTGTTCCAGGGCAAATGCCCCAACTGCGGCGCGCCCTTCAACGGCGGCGCGGCCAACACCTGCGAGTTCTGCGGCGCGGTGGTGAACTCCGGCAACTACGACTGGACGCTGTCCGAAATCACGCAGGGCATCGAGCACGCGCCGTACCACAAGACGGTGGACGGGCTGATGCAGGCGCGCGAGGCCGACCCGGCGCTCAACCTGGAGATGCTGGAGGACCGCGCGTCGCTGCTGTTCTGGAAGTGGATTGACGCGCAGAGCCGCCGGGACATGAAGCCGCTGGCCAAGGTGGCCCGGGCGGACCTGGTGCAGCGGCTGGAGTCGGAGCTGGAGGCGCTGGGACGACAGGGCCGCCGCCGCATGTTCCTGGAGTGCGCCGTGGGCTCCGCGGACGTGCGCGCCTTCCAGGTGAATCCCCAGGGCGACGACGTGGCGCACGTGGAGCTTCGCTGGAGCGCGCGCATGGGCATCGGGGCCATCAAGGAGCCGCCCTCCTCCCGGGCCACCGTGCCCCAGCGCCACATCTTCACGCTGACGCGCAAGCACGGCGCGAAGACGAACACCGCCAACGGCATGTCCACGGACCGCTGCCCGCAGTGCAACGCGCCCCTGACGAACAGCGCCGCCACGGACTGCGAATACTGCGGCACGCCGCTGTCTACCGGTGAGCGCGACTGGGTGCTCGCGGAGGCGCGCACGTTCGAGGCGTGGAACGCGGACGAGGACGCGCGGTTCCGGACCCTCCCCCCGCGCAGGGCCGCGCCGCGACAGGGCATGGGTGGCCCGGCCGCTGCGCCCCGGCCCGAGGACGCGGTGATGGATGTCCAGGAGCGGCAGCGCCTGCTGTACATGATGGCCGCCATCGCCGCCGCCGACGGCGAGGTGACGTCCGCGGAGCGCAAGCTGCTGAAGCTGTGCGCGGAGCGCTGGGGCGTGGTGTGGGACAACGTGGAGCTGGCGCTGAGCATGGGGCCCCAGCTCTTCGACCGCCTGGCGGCGAAGGGCAGCCCCGAGGCGGAGGTGTTCCTGCGCAACATCGTGGAGATGGCGCTGGTGGACGGCCGCATCGACCGCAAGGAGCGGCGGATGCTGGAGCGCGCCGCCGCCCACCTCGGGCTTGAGGACCGGCTGGCGTCGTTGATTGACGGGCGGTAGGGCCCCTCCCTGGAGCACCTCGCGCCCGAGCGTCGCCTCGGGCGCGAGCGCCGGAGGCGTCAGGAGCGGTGCGCCGCCCCGCCACCGGGCGCCGCGTCCCCTTCCGCGCCCTGGTAGGTCTCAATGACGCCCTGGACGCGGCCCGTCACCCCGCGAAGTGTCTGGGCGGCGGTGGTCGTCTGTTCGACCCGCCCCAGCGTCTGCTTCATCATCGTGGACAGCTCATCCACCGCGCCGGAGATCTGCGCCACGCCCGCGGCCTGCCGCGCCACCGCCGCTGAAACCTGCTGCACCCCGTCGGTGCTGGTGCGCAGCATGATGGACAGGCCGCGCAGACGCTCCCCGGACGCGCGCACCACCTCGATGTCCTGTGCCATCCGGTCCGCGCCCTTCAGGGAGAGCTCCACGACGTGCTGGAGCGACTGGTGCGCGGTGTCCAGGATGCCGCTCACCTGCCCCGCCGCCCGGACGGATTGCCGCGCGAGCCGCCGCATCTCCGTGGCCACCACCGCGAAGCCCTTGCCGTGCTCCCCCGCGCGCGCCGCCTCGATGGCCGCGTTCACCGCCACCATGTGAGACTGGTCCGCCAGGTCCTTCACCGCCAGGGTGACGCTGGAGAGCCGCCGCGTCTGGCCGTCCAGGCCGCGCAGGAGCCCGGCCATCTCCATCACCTGCGCGCGGATGGCCTCCAAGCCCTCCATGCTCTGGCCCAGCATGGCCTCGGCGTCGGCCCCCACGTCCCCCGCCTGGAGCGTGGAGGCGAGGATGGCGTCCGCCTGACGCGAGGCCGTGGACGACGCCCGCTGCATCTCGTTCGTCGCCGCCTGCGTCTGCGTGAGCGCCGCGGACTGACGCGACAGCATCGCGCGCTGGTCATCCGTGCTCGACACGAGCGAATGGGTCGCCTCCGTCAACGCCCGCGCCGAGTCCACCAGCGGCTCAACCACCCGCGTGCGGACCTCCCCCTGCGACAGCTCCAGCCACGCCTGCCGCGCCGCCAGCTCCCGGGCATCCTTCACCGCGCCGCGCCCGCCAATCACGAGGAACACGTTCTCGAACACCACCCAGGCGATGTGCTCCCACGCGCGCCAGGGACTGGCGGCCTCCACGCCGAAGATGGACACGGGCCAGTACAGGCCGCGAAGCAGGTGGTCCGCCGCCACCAGCGCCGAGTACAGGAACAGCACGCGCACGTCCCGGTACATGGCCAGCAGCGCCAGGGTGCCGAAGATGTGGAAGTGCGTTTCGATGCGCCCATCCGTCAAGTGGATGAGCAGCCCCGACACCAGCGCCTGCGCCGTGGCGATGACGAACCGCGTGGCCTCCCGCCCCGGCAGGGTCCACGCCATGGCTACCGGCAGGCTCGCCAGCAGGGTCCCCAACCCCGCCGCCGCCCAGACGTGGGGATGGACCTGACTGGACGTCCCGCTCCAGGTCCGAGGGGACAGCAGCAGGGCCACCACCAGCCCGGCGATCCACTGAAGCACCATCAGCACGGCGAACATCCGGTCCGTGCGGCGGCCCAGCGCCTCCTGGTTCGCCTCGAACAACGACCGCGAACGTCGCGCGAGGACGTCGGCATCGAGCGAAACGTTCATCCGGCACTTCCTGTCGAGGCAGCAGGTGGGGTTGAAACGACCCCAAGCCTATCCGCGCATCACCTCGAAGCGTAAGTCCGGACGGAATTTTTCAATGATAACCGACTACTAGGACTACCGGGTGCATCGCGACCCCCATGCTTCACGGAGCCCGCTCACGTCTGGGCCCGGCGGGTGGCCTTCTTCTCGCGCTCGCCCAGGGCGGCCTGGAGGTACTTGCCCGCCAGCTTCCGGCCGATGAGCTCCTGGGCAATCTCCCCGGCCTCCACCAGCCGGTCCAGGTTGATGCCCGTGTCCACGCCCATGCCATGGAGCATGAAGACGGCGTCCTCGGTGGCCAGGTTCCCCGCGGCGCCCGGGGCATAGGGACACCCCCCCAGGCCGCCGATGCTGGCGTCGAACGTCGTCACGCCCGCGGACAGGCCCACCAGCGCGTTCGCCAGCGCGGTGCCGCGCGTGTCGTGCAGGTGCAGCGCCAGCTTCTCCACGGGGAGGTGCTTCAGCAGCGCCTCCAGGAGGTTTTCCGTCTGGCGCGGCGTGCCGATGCCAATCGTGTCTCCCAGGCTGAGCTGGTAGATGCCCGCGTCCACGAGCCGCCGGCAGATGTCCACCACGCGCTCCACCGGGACGTCGCCCTCATAGGGGCAGCCCCAGACGGTGGACAGGTAGCCGCGCACGCGCATGCCCGCCTGGAGCGCGGAGGCCGTCACCTCGCGCGCCCCCACCACGGCCTCGGCGATGCTCTTGTTGATGTTCTTCTTCGAGTGCGCCTCGGAGGCGGAGATGAAGACGGCGGCCTCCTCCAGGCCCGCCTCCTTCGCGCGCTCCAGGCCCTTGAGGTTGGGCACCAGCGCGGAGAACACGACGCCCTCGCGCCGGCCCACCAGCCGCAGCAGCTCCTCGGCGTCCGCGAGCTGGGGAATCCACTTGGGTGACACGAACGACGTCACCTCGATGCGCTTCTCCCCCGCGGCCACCAGCGCGTTGATGAGGCGCGCCTTGTCCCGCGTGGGCAGCGTGCGCAGCTCGTTCTGCAAGCCGTCCCGGGGGCCGACTTCGTAGACGTCGACCTGCCTGGGCAACTGGCCCAGCCAGCCCAACCTCGCCCTGGAGTGTTCCTTCAGCTCAGCCATGGCGCCGCTCCGCTCCCACAATCAGGTCGGTTGACTGCGCGTCCAGCGGCTCACCCGCCAGGCCACCGTGCACCCAGACAACGGAAAACCCCGTGCTTTCCAACAGCCGCACCCAATCCGCAAGGGGATAGTAACGAAGGGAATAGGATGCGCGCAGGCATCGCCCCTCCGGGGAGGTCAGCGTCCGCTGTCCCTCGTCCCGCCCCGTCGAGGCGTCGAAGCAGCTCTCCTCCTCCAGGACGCTTCCATCCGGCAGCGTCTCGCGGAAGGCCGCCCGGGGGGACGCCGCCAGTCGCTCAAACGGCACCGTCTGGAACACCCACCGTCCTCCTGGCCGCAGCACGCGCGCGACCTCGCGGAGGATGTGCATGTGCTCGCCATCCGTGAAGGCGGCCAGCGTCGAGTACCAGGCATAGGCCCCCGCCAGGGACGCCTCGCGAAACGGCAGGGCCCGCAAGTCTCCCTGGACCGCCGGGAAGCCCGGGCGCCGCATGGCCAGGGACAGCGCGTCCAACTCCAGCCCGATGACGCGCCCCGCCAGAGGCCCCGCTGCGTTCAACCGCGCCGCGTGACGGCCATGACCGCACCCCAGGTCCACCACCGGCGCCGGCCCCGCCACGTCCGCGAAGGCCCGGGCCAGGTAGTCCACCTCGCGCGCGGTGACGGCCTCCGACAGGAACGGCAGCGTGCTGCGCAGGTAGAGCTCCCCGAAGAAGCTCATCGCGACGGCAGGCCCGCGCGCAGGCGCCGCACGGCTTCGTCCAGCACCGCCTCCGTCTTGCAGAAGGCGAAGCGGGCCAGCCCCTGCCCCAGGTGCCGGTGCTGGGGGCCATAGAAGACGCTGGGCGGAATGGCCGCCACGCCCACCTCGGACACCAGGTGGCGGCAGAAGGCCACGTCATCGGCGAAGCCCTGGCGCGCGATGTCCGCGAGGATGAAGTAGCTGCCCTCCGGGGCGAACGCCGTCAGCCCGGCCTCGCGCAGCCCGGTGAGCAGCCGCTCCCGCTTCGCCGCGTAGGACGCCGTCAGCGCCGTGAAGTACGCGTCCGGCAGCCGCAGCGCCTCCGCCATGGCGGCCTGCAGCGGCGCGGCGGTGGCGAAGGTCACGAACTGGTGGGCCCGCTGCACCGCGTCCCGCAGCGGCGGCGGCGCGATGACCCAGCCCACCTTCCAGCCCGTGAGGCTGAACGTCTTCCCGCCGCTGCTCACCGTCACGGTGCGCTCGGCCAGCCCGGGCAGCGTGGCCGGACGCAGGTGGCGCGCGGGCGCGAAGACGATGTGCTCGTACACCTCGTCGGAGAGGACCTTCACGTCGAACTCGGCGCACAGCTCGCCCAGGAACGTCAGCTCGTCGCGGGTGAACACCTTCCCCGTCGGGTTGTGCGGCGTGTTGAGGATGAGCAGCCGGGTGCGCGGACCGAAGGCGGCGCGGACCTCGTCCCGGTCGAACCACCACTGCGCGTGGTCCGCGTCCGGCGGGCGCAGCGGCACGAAGCGCGCGGTGGCCCCCACGAAGGTGATGTTGGCGTCGTAGGAGTCGTAGAAGGGCTCGAAGGCGACCACCTCGTCGCCCGGGTCCACCAGCCCCAGCAGCGTGTCGAGGATGGCCTCGGTGGCGCCGCTCGTCACCGTCACCATGGTGTCCGGGTCCACCGCCTGGCCGTGGAAGCGCGCCGAGTGCTCGGCGATGGCCACGCGCAGCTCCCGGGCGCCCGCGCCCATGGCGTACTGATTGCCCCCGTCGCGGATGGCGCGCCGCGCTGCTTCCTTGATGGCCTCTGGGCCGTCGAAGTCCGGGAACCCCTGCCCCAGGTTCACCGCGCCGTGGCGGGCGGCCAGGGCGCTGAACTCAGAGAAGACGGTGGTGGCGAACCGGGTGACTCGCTGCGCGGCTACGGGCCTGGACATGGACGTCGGCTCCTCGCGCCGCGAACCGGCCGGGCGCTCAGGGCCTGACGATAGCGTCCACCGGCACGGAACGCGCGTCCTTCACCACTTCCCGCTGGCGGGCCGCCCGGGAGACGCCCAGCGCCAGCCCCGTCACCACCATGACCATGGGCACCGCGCAGAGCAGGTCCGTGGCGTAGTGGAAGCGGCCCACTAGCGTGGCCGCGATGAGCCCCAGGCCCGGCAGCAACATCACCCAGAAGACGCGGCGGGAGAACCGCCACGCGTAATACAGCACCAGCAGCGTGGCGCCGGTGTGTCCCGACGGGAAGCAGTCACGCGCGAACAGCGGCTTGCGCATGAGCGAGTCCAGCAGCGGCGTCAGCGTTCCACGCAGCGGCCCATCGAACGCGTCGATGAGGAAGTAGCGTGGCCCCACCGCGGGCACCAGCACATAGGCCGCGTAGTTGAGACAGAAGAGCAGCCCCAGCGCGGTGAGGTATTCGTTGTACTCCGCGCCGCCCGGGCGCCGGTAGAGCACCAGCCCCATCACCAGCGCCCAGATGAAGTGGCCGTAGTAGCAGACCAGCAGGATGTCGTTGAGCCACGCCGGGACGACGCGCGACAGCACCACCGCCGCCTGCATGCCGAAGAGCCGCTGGTCGGCCGCCACCAGCTGCGCGTCCTTGAGGAGGGGGTTCACCGTGTCCACCACGGGAGCCAGCCAGTCATGCGTCAGCACCGCCGTGGGCAGCAGCCACCAGTCCGCGAGGACGTGGAGCCACCGGTGCCCCGGGAATGACGCGGCCAGCGTGCGGAGCACGAGCGGCCCCACGCCCATCAGCGCGAACAACCCCGCGCAGCGCAGCGCCCCCGGCGCCCAGCGGCCCGGCCCCAGCAGGAGCAGCGCCGCCAGCGCGCAGGACACGACGACGATGAGGTCCACGGTGGTCAACTGGACCCGCACCTCACCACCGCGAACGCTTTGGGAAACCCAGGCACTCACGCCGACTTACGCTCCCCCGGCGGCGCGGCTCGCGCGCCAGAATCGCCGAGTTCGAGGCTCTGAACGACCGCCCCCTTCCCCGCCACCCCATTCT
>NZ_JABXEO010000082.1:0-39355 GCF_013372585.1 Myxococcus sp. AM010 | reverse complement strand
CCTCCCCTCCCCACAGCCAGGCCCTCCGCGCACGAGCCCGTGGCTGGACCCGCGCGCTCTGGCTCGTCCTCGTGTGTGGCGCCGCCCCCGCCATGGCCGCCGAGCCACCCCACCAGCGGCTCCCGCGCCTCACCTGCCGCGCGGGCTACCTGGACTTCGAACAACTTCACGGACTGCCCACGGTGCGCGCCGCCATCCAGCAGGCCCTGGCGCAGAACGACCCCGCCGCCGTCGCCTTCCTCACCGAGCGGATGCCGGAGGTCCTGGGTGGAGACGCGCAGGCCGCGCTCCAGGTGCTCGACTGGGCTGACTCCGCACCCGCGCCCGAAGCCGCCGTGCTGCTGGCCGGCCTGCGTGAAGCCTCAGCGGTGAGAGAGGCTCGCGTGGCCGAGCGGCTCCTCACGATGGTGGAGCGACACGCCTCCATCGACCACCGCGCGCAGGCCCTGCAGGCACTGGAGACGCAGGCGCGCTTCGGCGCCCCGGCGCAGGACCGGCTGATGGCGTTGGCCAGGAGCGGCACGGCGCCGCGGGGCATGTCCCTGCTCGCGGTGAGAACGCTGGGCTGGGTGATGAAGAACGACTTCCAGGCAGGGGGCTCGGTGGAGCCGTACCTCACGCGGCTCCTGACACTGGCTCGGGAGTCCGAGGACCCGCACGTCCGCGCCTTGGCGGTGGAGCTGGCCGCGTCCCTGTCCGTGCGACTGGATGAGCGGACCGTGAAGCAACTGGCCTGGGTGCTCGAGCATGACGCGGACGCCAACGTCCGGGAGCTGGCGGCCCTGGCCCTGTCCGATGGCCGCGACACGCGCGCGGTGCTGAACCACTTCCGCGCCGCGTTTCCTGGAGAGCAGCGCCTGTGCGTGCGCTGGGCAATCCTGCGGTACACGCTCCGGGCCGGTGGCGCCGCTGCCCTGCACCAGGCGCGGGATTACGCGAGGCAGGACCGCCGCTTCGCGCGCGACGTCGCCGACTTCCAGGCGCTCTACGACGCGGGACACGTGGACTTCGACCGGCTGTGGCTGAACAAGCGCGTGTATCACCGCTGCCCTGAGGACGCGGAGGCTCGGACGCCATGAGGAGTCCACGCGGAAGGCTCGGCTGGGTCCTCCTCGCCGGGGCGCTGGGCGCAGCCGTGGTGGGCACACGCCTCTGGAGTGCCCCGGACAGGAACACCGCCACCGTCCTCGACGCTTCGACGCCGCAAGCCGCTGACGCTGGACGCCCGGCGCTCCCGCCCCTGCCCGCGCATGCGCAGCCGCTGAAGGAGGTGCCGTGTGAGTTCACCGCGCTCCTCGCGGAGTATCGCCAGGGGCACGCCTCACCGGCGTACCGGCGCTACGTGCGAGAACAGCTTCGCGGGCTCGTCGAGTCACTGTCCGAGGACGTGCATTGGCGGCACCTCAGCCAGGAGCAGGACGCTGACGTGCTGGCCTTGCTCTCCGACACCTGGGTGCTGCGCTACGCGCTGGAGGGGCAGGCCCGCATCCTGGAGCGGTTGGTGGACCGCGTGAGGGAGACACCCGACGCGCGCCTGCGTGCCGTGTTGATTCGCTCACTGCAACAGACCGGGGAGCCCTCCACGCAGTTGTTGGGTATCCAGGTCCTCAAGGGCCGCGACGTCTACCGCGACTGGGTGACGGACGCGGCGCCCGAGGTCCGCGCGGCCGCCGTGGAGAACTTCCGGGAGGAGGCCGCTCGCGACGCCGGCCGCTACCGCGTGGTGGCGGAGCGCGCGGTGTCGCTGGCCACCGTCGCGGACGATTCGGCCACGGCGGCGGGGCTCCTGGGCGCGTCTTCCATCGAAGCGGTGAGAGGCCCGGCGGTGGCGCAGGTCCGCACCCTGCTCCAGTCAGCGCAGTCCCCCGACGTGCGCGCCGCGGCGGCACGGGCCCTGGCGACCTCGCCCGTGGCGGAGCTCTCCGCGAGCCTCGATGCGCTCGCCGCCCGCTACAGCGCCGAGCCCGATGCGAGCGTGCGCGAGGCGCTGCTGGAGTCCATCTCCCGGCTGGGCCTGAGCCGTGCCGTGCCCGTCCTGGAGCGGCTCCGTGACACGAGCGCCGCGGCCCGAGACGAAGTGGCGCCCTGGCTCACGTTGCTCGCGGAGCAACCGCAGCGCTGGGAAGTGCTCGATACCGCACGACGTTCGCTCCGATGAGCGGGGCATTTTGACCTGCGCCCTGCTTCGGGACGCGTTAGCTACGCCGACCACGAAACCCATCGAGGGAGAGACAGGCAATGCCCCAGACGAAGCTCGAAGCACGCAAGGCGCTCGGAACCACGGGCCTCCAGGTCTCTCCTCTGTGCCTGGGTGGAAACGTCTTCGGTTGGACAGCCGACGAGGCGACCTCGTTCGCGGTGCTCGATGCCTTCGTCGACAACGGCGGCAACTTCATCGACACGGCGGACGTCTATTCGAGCTGGGTCCCAGGCAACCGCGGCGGCGAGTCGGAGACGCTCATCGGCAAGTGGATGAAGTCGCGCGGCGCCCGGGAGCGCGTCGTCATCGCCACGAAGGTGGGCTCGCAGACAGAGCTGGGGAAGGGTCTGAGCCGCGAACACATCCAGCGCAGCGTGGAGGCCTCGCTGCGCCGGTTGCAGGTGGACGTCATCGACCTCTACTACGCGCACTACGAGGACCTGGGCACGCCGGTGGAGGAGACGATGGCGGCCTTCGACGCGCTGGTGCGCGCCGGCAAGGTCCGCGCGCTGGGCACCAGCAACCACTCCCCGCAGCGGCTCACCGAGTCGATGGAGGTGTCCCGCCGCGACCACCTCGCCCGGTACGCGGTGCTGCAACCGCACTACAACCTCGTCGAGCGCAAGGGCTTCGAGTCCTCGCTCCGCGACCTCTGCGAACGAGAAGGGCTCGTGGTGGCGCCCTACTTCGCGTTGGCCTCGGGCTTCCTGACGGGCAAGTACCGCAAGGACCAGCCGCCTCCGAAGTCGGCCCGCGCCGAAGGCGTGCTGAAGCGGCATGGAAACGCGCGCGGCTGGGCGGTGATTGATGCCCTGGACGCCGTGACGCGCCGGCATCCAGGAGCGACCTTCGCCCAGGTCGCGCTCGCGTGGCTCGCCGCCCAGCCCACCATCGTCGCGCCCATCGCGAGCGCGACGTCCGCCAGTCAGACGCAGGAATTGCTGGGGGCGTTCACGTTGCAACTGACGGAGGAGGACCTGCGCGCCCTGGACGTTGCGTCGTCCCGCGAGGCCTGAGAAGGCTCGGAGCCCATGAGCGCATTCACCGACTTCAAGACGGCCGACCTCTGCGATGCCCACGCGGGCACGCCGCGGTTCCAGATCGCCGAGCCCGGGTTCCAGGACTACGGCGGCGTCCGGACCTTCGCGGGCCCCATCAGCACGGTGCGAGCGCCCGAGGACAACTCCCTCGTGCGCAAAGCCCTGGAGGAGCCCGGCCAGGGCCGGGTGTTGGTGGTGGACGGCGGAGGCAGCCGCCGCTGCGCGCTCGTGGGAGACCAGCTCGCGTTGCTCGCCCAGCAGAATGGCTGGGCGGGCGTGGTGGTGAATGGCTGCATCCGCGACGCCGAGGACGTGGGCCGCATGCGCATCGGCGTCAAGGCGCTGGGCACCCACCCGCTCAAGAGCCTCAAGCGCAATGAGGGACAGCGTGACGAGGAGGTCCGCTTCGCCGGAGTCACCTTCCGCCCCGGCCACTACGTCTACGCGGACCTGGACGGCATCGTCACCTCCGAGTCGCCCCTGGGCTGACGCCAGAGGCCCCAGGTGGAGGTGCGGGCACTACTCGCGCCGCCACCACTTCCGCCGCGCGGCCCGCACGTCGGACCAGTCCACCAGGCAGTCCTGCACGTTCTCCTGGCCGCGCTGGCCGTCAGGCATGTCCCCTGACTCCACGCGCGAAATCAGCTCCGGCAGTCGCTCGTAGAACGTGGGCGAGCGGTACTGGGGATGCAACGTCCACAGGCCCGGCGCGGCGCCCAGGAAGTCCAGCCGCCACAAGCCACGGCGTGTGAGCCTCCGGGTGACGAGGTTCTCCGGCTCGCGGTACGGCGGATTGCCCGCGCGCAAGGCACGCAGCACGTGAATGGGCGGCGCCAGCTTCGCCTGCAGCGGGCCCACCCGGCGAACCAGGGCGTCGCGGTCCACGAAGAAGGCCCGGCTGCTGAAGCGCCGGAAGCGGAACGCGTGGGAGGCCTTTGCGTCGGGCTCGTACCAGCGCGTGTCTCCCGCAATCGTCCCGTCCGCGCGCGGCGGGCCCGACAAGGGACTGCAGCTCACCAGTTCCTCGCGTGACGCGAGCTGCGCGGCCGCCTCCGCCATCCAGGTGCGCGACGCTCCGCCGATGAGCATGTCCGCGTCCAGGTGCAGCACGTGCGGGTGCTTCGCCGCCGCGAGCCCGAAGAAGTAGGAATGGAAGGGCCCGCCGCGCGAGTCCTTCATGGGCAGCCGGGTGCCTCCGAAGAACTGCTCGGAGAGCGCCTTCGTGACGGCGGGGGCGTAGTCCACCTCCGCCACCCGGATGCGCGCGTCCGCCGAGGACAGCTCCGCCAGCAGCGCGTCCATCTTCGGCTTGCGCTCCAGCCACGCCCCCGCGAAGCGGCTGCCCTGGCTGCGGTGCAGGTCCAGCACGAGCAGCACCTCCTGCACGGAGGGCCCGAGCTGGCGAAGCTGATGCGGAAGGATGAGGCGCGCGTGAGGATGGTCCGTGGGCGCGAGGTTGATTTGCAGGGTGACCGGGCTCACGGGGTGTCCAGCAAGAGGGGCCTCTCACTTGCCACACGCCGGGGACACCGCACAACTGAAGGAGCGCGGGGGCGCCCCAGCCACGGGGCGCGGTGTCAGAAGGAAGCGATGCCGTCGAACAGGTCTTCCGGCTCGGAATCGATAGGGAGGGGATTCACCCGGTTCGTCAGGTTCACCGTCGTCATGGCCACCGCTCCTTTCATGGGGGAACGGACGCGCGGGCCACGCAGGGACTGACGTACCGGCGCCGCTCCCAGTGGTGTAAGCAGGGACGCGATGGCGGAGGACGTACAGCAGCAGGGCTACACCCAGTGGGCACCGCCTATCGAGCTGGCGGATGCGGTGGACGCGTTCTGGCAGTTCTGGGTGCCCCGGAAGCCCCACGACGGCGCCCCCCTCCCCCGCCAGCACCGGGTGCTCCCGGATGGCTGCACCGACCTCATCTTCGGCTTCCACCACGCGCCAGGCCCGGTGTGGCTCTCCGCTCCCCGGCTGGCCGTCGTCGGTCCCATGAAACGCTTCATCCTCGTCGACCTCGAGCCCGGCGAGGTGAGCCTGGGCGTCCGGCTCCGTCCTGGCTGGGCGCAGGCCCTGCTGGGTGTCAGTCCCCGTGAACTCTGCGGGCTCAACGTCTCCGTCCAGGACTGCTCGCCTGCCCTCACACAGCTTCAGCGGCGGATGGAAGACTGCGCCTCGCCGGACCGGGCCATGGCCCTGCTCCAGCACACCATCGCTCGACACTGGGCTTCCTTCCGGAGTGTCGCGAAGCCCCGCGCCGTCCAGGCCCTGGGATGTCTCCAAGCCTCGTCGGGGCAGATACGCATGGCCGCGCTGGCTCGCGCCATGGGCGTGAGTGAGCGCACCCTGCACCGGGACATCCTGGACGAGGCCGGCGTACCGCCGAAGCTGCTCGCGCGCGTCCTGCGCTTCCAGCGAGCGGTGTCCCTGCTGCGTTCCCGTGAGTGCGCGGACCTGTGTGACGTCGCGCTCGAATGCGGCTACGCGGACCAGGCGCATCTGTCACGAGACGTGCGGGAGTTGGCCGGCGTGTCCCCCACCGCACTCGTGGGTTGAGCGCTGTCCGATTCCTTCAAGACAGGCGCACGCCATCCATGTGACGACGCCCTCACACAGACGTCCCACTGACCGACAGGAGTCCGCCATGAAGCTCGGCTACATCATCCTCTACGTACCGGACGTGAGCGCCGCCATCGCCTTCTACGAGAAGGCCTTCGGACTGGCGCGCCGCTTCATCCACGAGAGTGGCACCTACGCGGAGCTGGAGACAGGCACCACCGCCCTGGCCTTCGTCGAGGAAGGCGCGGCGAAGGAGCATGGCTTCACCGTGCGTCATCTGCGTCCGAAGGAGGACGCCGCGGCCATCGAACTGGCGCTCGTCACCACCGACGTGGCCGCCGCGTACACACGCGCCGTGGAGGCGGGCGCCGAGGCCACGCAGCCCCCCAAGCAGAAGCCCTGGGGACAGACGGTGGCCTACGTGAGAGACCTCAACGGCGTCCTGGTGGAGCTCTGCTCGCCGATGGCGGGGTAGTGGCAATCGGGACGACTGGATTCGAACCAGCGACCTCGCGACCCCATGCGCGCGCTCTTGTCCAAGCTGAGGTACGTCCCGGAGACAACCTTGCCGCGGGCGGGATTCGAACCCGCCCCCTCTGCATTCTGAGTGCAGCGCCTCTACCCGTTGGGCTACCGCGGCGTTCTTCGATGACGGCAACCCGGAAGGGCTGCCGGAAAGCAGGCGATGGGACACGACCTCACGCCTGTCTCCGGCCCGGCCCGCGAATGGGGTAAGAAGGCCCTGGAGCCTGCGCCGCCTCCCCCAGGCCGAGGTCACCCGGGCGGCGTCCCCTTCTCGATGAAGACCGTTCCCAGCCTGCTCGCATGGTCCGCGATGCTGTCCCTGTCCGGGTGTGCGGACACCGGCGAGGACTGCGGCCTCGCCCCGCTTCCAGGAGGCGCGGGGCAGCCCCCGCCCCTGCTGTCGCTGGGGGTCCCCGCGGCGCTCCACGTCCAGCCGAGCCTGCGCGGCTCCTGTGACGGCTCCGACACCTCCCAGGTCCCCGACAGCATCACGGCGGAGGTGTTCGACCCGAACAACCACACCGTGGCCTCGGAGGCGTCCCTCACCGGCAATGGGCAGTCCGCCACCGTCCGCTTCACCCCGACGACCCCGGGGCGCCACCACGTCCGCGTCGCCTTCTCCCCGGTGGGCAGCCTCCAGCAGTTCGGCGCCTACGTGTCACGCGCATGGACCGGAGGCGGTCCAACGGTGCTCCCGCTGCCCCGCTGCACGCAACTGGACCGCACCACGCAGGGCACCTGGCTGTGTGACGGCGTGGCGGTGCACGCGACGACCGCGGCCCAGACGCCCCTCGGCGGCGTCTCCGGCATTCCCGACGTGGCCGTCGCGGGAAATGTCGTCTGGGTCGTGGGCGAGGACCGGGTCCGCCGCTTCGTCGACACCGGCGCGGAGCTCGAGCTCACCGGCTCGCTCCTGCTCAACCAGCGCGACACGGTGAAGGTCATCCAGAGCCGGCTCGCCACCGCGGAGGAGCTGTGGGTGCTCGACTCGGAGCGCCTGCATCGCTTCGCCTTCACGCCGGCGGGCGTCGTCACCGGCGCCGCCCCCACGCCGTGGGGACAGGGCAACCAGATGCCCTTCGGCGTCGACATGGTGCTGGGCCTGCTCGTGCGGCTGGGCCCCGACGCGGTCAGCGTCATCCAGGTGACGCCGGAGCCCGACAGCCACGCGTGCACGTTCCGGCTGGGCCCGGATGAGGCCTTCGTCGCCTCGGAGGCGCCGTGCCAGCGCCTGCCGGGCGTGCCCGCGGGCCTCGAGGACGGCGCGGTGTGGACCCGCGTGGACTCCCTGCTCCTGCCGCAGCCAGGACAGACACTGTACCGGTGGGCCGCGGTGGAGGGCGCGCTGACCGAACGAGGCACCCTGGTGGTGGACACGCCACTCGAGCTGGTGAGCGCGCCCCTCCGCCCCGGCTTCGCACTCCCCTTCATCCAGTGGCGGCAGTCACGCGTCGGTGCAGCAGCGCCCGTGGCGCCCGAGTCACTGGGCCCGCTGGGGCTGGAGCTGCTTCCCGGAAACACGGACCTGTCGTCCGGCCCGCGCACCCTCTCGCCCCGCTTCTACTGGGAGGCGGACGCGGGCGACCCCACCCGTCAAACCCGGGTGTTCGCGCGGGGCGCGTCTTCGTTGAAATAACGAGACGGTTGGGGCACACACGGACGGAAAAGCGCGAAATGTCGCCTGCCTGCCTCTCGCGGTGCCCGGCCTCCGGGTGTAGAGAGGCCAGCGCGCCGCGGCACCACGCGCTCCACCCGACACGCCCGGAGGTGAGCCCCCATGATGGAAAGCCCCCAGAGCGCCGCGCTCTCCATGGAGGAACTGCACGAGGCGTGGCCCGTGCTCTCCGTCGACGAGCGGCTGGAGGGCTTCCGGCTGCTTCCCGCTTCGGTGGCGGACGACTTCTTCCTGGCGCTGTCGGCGCGTGAGCAGGCGGAGGTCATCCTCCACCTGCATCCGGCCGAGCGACGCACCTGGGTCCGGCTGCTGCCCCCGGACGACCTGGCCGACCTGGTGCAGGCGGTGGAGCCCGAGCAGGCGGAGTCCATCCTCTCGCAGCTCGACGACGCCAGCCGCCGCGAAGTCAACGTGCTGCTGGCCTACGCGGAGGACGACGCCGGCGGTCTGATGAACCCGCGCTTCGCCCGCGTGCGGCCGGACATGTCCATCGACGAGGCCATCAGCTACCTGCGCAAGCAGGCGCGGGAGCGGGTGGAGACCGTCTACTACGCCTATGTGCTCGACGCCGAACAGCACCTGCAGGGGGTGCTGTCCCTGCGTCAGCTCTTCCAGTCCGCCAGCGACAAGCGGGTGGCGGACGTCATGCAGCGCGACGTCATCACCGTGTCGGAGGACACCGACCAGGAGGCCGTGAGCCGGCTGTTCACCGAGCACGGCTTCATGGCCCTGCCCGTGCTCGACGCCCAGCAGCGGATGAAGGGCATCGTCACGGTGGACGACATCGTCGACGTCGTCCAGGAAGAGGCCACCGAGGACATCCAGAAGGCCGGCGGCATGGAGGCCCTGGAGGCCCCCTACTTCGAGACCGGCTTCTTCGGCATGTTGAAGAAGCGCATCGGCTGGCTATTGGTGCTCTTCCTGGGGCAGATGCTCACCGCCACCGCGATGAGCAGCTTCGAGGACGAAATCGCCACCGCCGTGGTGCTGAGCCTCTTCGTGCCGCTCATCATCTCCTCGGGCGGCAACTCCGGCAGTCAGGCCTCCACGCTCATCATCCGCTCCCTCGCGCTGGGCGAGATGCGGCTGCGGGACTGGTGGCGCGTGGCTCGCCGCGAGCTGCTCTCCGGCCTGGTGCTGGGCCTGGTGCTGGGTGTCGTGGGCCTGGCGCGCATCCTCATCTGGAACTCCATCACCGGTGTCTACGGAGAGCACGCCTTGCCGCTGGGCATCACCGTCGCCCTGTCCGTGCTGGGCGTGGTGACGTTCGGCACCCTGGCCGGCTCCATGCTGCCCCTGGTGCTGCGGAAGTTCGGATTCGACCCCGCGAGCGCCTCCGCCCCCTTCGTGGCCACACTGGTGGACGTTAGCGGCGTCCTCATCTACTTCACCGTCGCCAGTCTCCTGCTGCGCGGTACGCTGCTCTGAAGCGCCGGGGCCCGTGAGGCCGCGGCTTCGCGGGAGACACGGCCATGCTTCACCTGACCTCACGGCGCACCCTGGACCTGGAGGCGCACGTCACGCCAGGACGTCCTGCTCACGTCACCGCCTTGAGCGGACTGGTCCGCGCGGGTGACTGGCTCTACACCGTCGCGGAGGAACCGCTGCACCTGGCCGCGTTCCCCCTGTCGGCGGAGAGCCCCGGTCATGGCGTGGTGCTCTTCGCGAACCACCAGCCCGACGAGCCCGTCTCCCTCAAGTCGTCGCGGCCCGACCTGGAGGTGCCCTGCCTGCTGGCGCCCCAGGGCGGCTCGCCCCACGGCTCGCTGCTGGTGCTGCCGGCGGGCACCTCCGCGGGCAGGCAGCGCGGCGCGGTGGTCGCCCTGGGCGCGGACGGCACCCTGGCGGGAGACGCCCGGGCCGTGGACGTCACGGCGCTGTACACCCAGCTCAGCCGGGAGTTGGGACCGCTGCGCATCGCCGGGGCGGCGATGTCGGGCGGACTGCTGCGGCTGCTCCAGCGCGGCAGCGGCGAGCCCGGCACCGACGCCCTGGTGGACCTGGACGCGGAGCGGGTGCTGCGCGGCCTGGAAGCCGGCGCGCTGGGCCCGGACGTGGTGCGCATGACGCGCCGCTGGGAGCTGGGACAGGCCGGAGGCATGCGGCTGTCCTTCACGGCGGCCTCGCCGCTTCCCGGCGGGCGGATGGTCTTCACCGCCACTGCGGGGAGCACCGGCCCGGCGGCCACCGTGGGCGGCTCTGTCGTGGGCGTGCTGGCGCCGGATGGCTCGCCGCAGTTCCTCGACGCGCTGGACGGACACCTGTCGATGACGGGCGTGGATGCCCGGGTGGAGCAAGGCCGCGTGCGGGTGCTCCTGGCGGCCCTCTCCGAGGATGGGGCGAGCCCCGCGACCCTGCTGGAAGCGACGCTGGACGTCCCGGCGTAGAGCGGCGTGTCCGCCCCGCGTCAGTCGTGCTCGTGCGCGGCTTCCTCGGGGCGGCCACCGACGGCCTCCAGCGACGTCCGGGCCGGGCGGACGCGGTCGAAGGCCACCTCGCGCTGACCCACACCCGTGGCGGTGGTGTTGGCGATGCGCCGGCGCGCGCGCGCGATGTAGTCCTGCACCAGCGCGGGGTCGGGGTGCGTCTTCAGCGCATCCACCCAGGTCTCAATGGCCTTCTCGTTCTCCCCCGCGTCGGCGCGCAGCTTGCCCATCTCGAAGAGGGCGTGCGGCGCCAGCTCGGAGTCCGGGAAGCGCGTACGCAGGTCCGCGAAGGTGCGGGAGGACTCCTGGCGGCGGCCCTCCATCATCGCCAGGGCCTGGGCCTGGAGGTACAGGGCGTCATCCACGTAGGCGCTCGTGGGGAAGCGCTCCATGATTCGGCGGGTCTCCAGCTCGCACTGCTGATAGTCGCCCAGCTCGAAGTAGAGCTTGGTGACCAGGTAGTGCAGCTCCGCGCCCTGCGGTGGATTGAGCTTGAGGGCCGCGGTGAGCTGGTCGATGGCGCCGCGCACGTCGCGGTAGTGCACGCGCAGGAGGTCCGCCAGGATGATGCGGGCCTCGAGCGCCTCCGGTGACTCGGGGCACTGCTGGATGAGCTCGCGGTAGACGCCTACCGCCTCCTTCACCTTGCGCTGCTCCAGCCAATAGACATCCGCGGCCCCCTTGAGGGCGCGCGCGCGGAGCACCAGCGCCTCCGGCGAGGAGTCGTGGCGAGTCGCGTCGAAGGCCTTGCGGTACTCGACGAGCGCCTCGTCGGGCCGCTTCTCGAAGGTGGCGTCACGGGCCCGCTGGAGATGGTCCACGGGCTTGTCCCGGCACGCCGTGGCGGCCAGGGACAGCACGGCGAGCGCGAGCCGCAAGGACTTCATCAGTCACAGGCCTCCGGCGTCACGGTGACGCACTTCGTGTCCTGACAGCGGACGCAGACCTCCACCGGCGAGACGTCGGTGACGCAGACGTTGACGCGCGAGGTGCGCGGGCAGTCCTCCGACGTGACGCAGCGGTAGGGCTCCCCGCCATCACGCGTGATGTCGCTGGCCGTGGAGCCACAGACCTCCAAGTCGTTGCATCCGAAGAGGCCCACCGCGATGGCGGCGAACGCTCCGCACCAGGCGCGTCTCACAGCGGCGGTTGTACCCGGATTCGCCCGCGTCGTCACTGGCGCCCGCGCTTGCTTGCCTGGCGTCTCCGCCCCTCGGAGGAGCCGCGTTCGCGATTCTGGGACAGGGATGTCAGGTGTGTCATGGAGCACCCGGTGTCCGGACCGTTCCGGGCGCTCGCGTCAAGGCGCCGCGGGGTGATGGCGGCGAAGGCGGCGGCGGGGACATGCTGGACCCTTGCCGCAACGACACACATGACGCTTCCATCCCATCCAAGAGCCGTCATCACCGGCGCGGGCAGCGGCCTGGGCCGCGCGCTCTGCGAGGAGCTCGCACGCCGAGGGGCCCGCGTGCTCGTCACCGACCTCGACGCCGCCTCCGCGGAGGAGACGGCGCTGCGCGTCACCCGCGCGGGAGGCGAAGCGCACGTCCAGGTCTGTGACGTCACCGAGCCGGCCCAGGTCGAGGCCATGGCCGACGCCGCGGAGCGCGCCCTGGGCGGCGTGGACCTGCTGGTCAACAACGCGGGAGTCGTCAGCGCGGGTCCTGTGGGCGAGCTGTCGCTCTCCGAATGGAAGCGCGTGCTGGACATCAACCTGTGGGGCGTCATCCACGGCTGCCATGTCTTCGTCCCCCGGCTGCGCAGGCAGGGGTCCGGCCACATCCTCAACATCGCCTCGGCGGCGGGGCTCGTGTACGTGCCCGACCTGGCGGCCTACAACGTGTCCAAGGCGGGCGTGGTCGCGCTCTCCGAAACGCTCCACGCCGAGCTGAAGGCCACTGGCATCGGCGTCACCGTGGCGTGCCCCAGCTTCTTCCGCACCCAGATTGCCAGCTCTGGCGCCTACGCCAACGACACGCTTCGCGCCCTCGCCGTCGGGATGATGGACGCGGCTCGCCTGGGTCCGGAGGTCATCGCGCGCAGGCTGCTCAAGGCCGTGGACGCGCGAAGCCTCTACACCGTCCCCATGGCGGATGCGCGCTGGGGCTGGCGCCTGCGCCGCATGTCCCCCAGCCTCTTCCTCCGCGCCGTCGCCGCGATGGACCGCTCCGCCCGCGCGTGGCTGCTGCGACGACGCTGAGCCGCTTCAAGGCGCTGGCCGACAGCAGCGGCGCTCGATGAGGCCCGGCGGCGGATTGCCTTCCTCGCCTGGCATGCAGACAGGCGGCATCAAGGTGCGCGCCTCGTCCTCGCGTCCCAAGGGCTCACGCCAGCCGCCCCGCCCGGACGCCGCTCATCACCGGCGGCAACCGCTCATGGAGTATCCGGAGCGCGTGCACGCCCGGGGCGTACCTTGTCTTTCGCGGCACTCTCCCCTCCCGACCAGGAAGCCCTTCATGCTTCGTCGCCACGCCCTTTCGTCGCTGTTCGTCCTGTCGCTGCTCTCCGGTTGCGCGTCCACGTCCGGCGCGGCGACGTCGGAAGCCACCGCCTCCGGGCCCACGGCGTCCGCCGCGCCCGCGCCCTTCCGCGTCGAGCGCTCCGGCCAGGGCCGGCCGGTGGTGTTCATCCCCGGCCTCGCGTCGTCGGGCGAGGTCTGGCGTGAGACGGTGGCGCACCTCGGCGGCCAATACGACGCCCACGTCCTCACGCTGGCCGGCTTCGCGGGACAACCCGCGCTGCCCGGACCCTTCTTCGAAACGCAGCGCCGCGCGGTGGCCGAGTACCTGCGCGAGCAGGGCCTGGAGAAGCCCATCCTCGTGGGCCATAGCCTGGGCGGGGTGCTGGCGCTCGCGGTGGCCGCGGACGTCCCCGCGCGGGTGGGCGGCGTGGTGGTGGTGGACAGCCTGCCCT
This sequence comes from Myxococcus sp. AM010, assembly GCF_013372585.1. Lineage (NCBI taxonomy): Bacteria > Pseudomonadati > Myxococcota > Myxococcia > Myxococcales > Myxococcaceae > Myxococcus > Myxococcus sp. AM010. Next base: position 26,017 of record NZ_JABXEO010000082.1, on the reverse strand, counting down.
TCCTCCCCGCCGGCATGTATCCCGGCGCCACCGTGGAGAGCAGCCGCCCCTACGCCGACCAGATGCGCACGCGGCTGCGGACCCAGCCCGTCGCCCAGCGCAATGAGCTGCAGCGGCAGACGCTGCGCCGCTACATCACCGACGCGGCCAGGCAGGACGTCGCCTTCCGCTGGGGAAACCAGTCGGACACCGAGACGGTGGCCCTGGCCATGTACGAATTGATGACCACCGACCTGCGCCCGGAGCTGCCGCGCATCAGCGCGCCCACCCTCGTCCTCGGCTCATGGATTGCGCTGAAGGGCCAGGTGCCGCGTGAGACGGTCGAGGCCGTGTACAAGGGCCAGTACGCCACGCTCTCCACCGCGCGCGTCGTCATGCACGACACGGCCCGCCACTTCATCATGTGGGACGACCCGGAGGGCTTCTTCCGGGAGCTGGACGGCTTCCTCGGCGCCCATGCGTCCGTGGCCCGGGTGGAGCCGCGTCAGTGAGTGTGGTGGACTCGCGCGGCCTTGAAGCAGGGAGCCCTTGAATGAAGTCCTCGTCGGCGCGCGCCTGGGTCTATGTGGCCTGCCAGGTCGGAGGCTGGGGCTTCTACGCCACCTTCAACTCCCTGCTGACGCTGCTGACGCCCAGGCCCGACATCTGGGCGTCCTGGTGGGTGCTCTGCTCGTGCGGAGCGCTCATCACGCACCTGGCGCGCCTCGGGTTGCCCCTGCGAGCGTGGGCCCGGCTGCCCGTCTCCCGGTTGGCCCCGCGCGTCTTCCTCACGGCGGTGGGACTGGGCGTCACGCAGAACATCGCGGCCTTCGGATTGAGCACCTCCGTGCTGGGGGTCTTCACGCCGGATGAGGCCTCGCCCATGGGCTTCCTCATCAGCGGCTTCATCTGGACGGTGATGATGACGCTGTGGCTGCTCCTCTACTTCGGTGTTCACGCGGTGGAGCAGGCCCGGGCCATGGAGCTGGAGCGCTGGAAGCTGGAGGCCGCGGCCCAGGCGTCGAAGCTGCGCTTCCTCAAGTCGCAGCTCCAGCCGCACTTCCTCTTCAACTGCCTCAACAGCGTGCGCGCCCTCATCTCCGAGGACCCGGCCCGCGCGCAGCAGGTGGTGACACGGCTGTCCACGCTGCTGCGGCATGCGCTCACCTCCCGGGAGAAGGAGACCGTCCCGCTGGCCCAGGAGCTCCAGGTGGTGCGTGACTATCTGGAGCTGGAGGGCGTGCGTCTGGAGAGCCGCCTGCGCGTTCGCGAGGACGTGGAGCCGTCCGCCCTGCTCCTGTCCGTGCCCGCGATGCTGGTGCAGACGCTGGTGGAGAACGCCATCAAGCACGGGGTGGCGCAGCTGCCCGAAGGCGGCGAGGTGGCGGTCTCCGCGCGCATCCAGGAGGGCGTGCTGCTGCTGGAGGTCTCCAACACCGCCACGCCGGCCGCGCGCCCCATGGAGGGCAGCGGCGTGGGCCTTCACAACGCGAGTGAGCGGCTGCGCCTCCTGTGCGGCGCTGGCGCCTCGCTGCACCTGGACCGCACGCGGACGTCCTTGACCACCGCGCGCGTCCGCATTCCCCTGCCCCTGTCATGAGAGTCCTCATCGCTGACGACGAACGGCTGGCCCGCGCCGAGCTGCGCCGCCTGCTCGCGGCCTTCCCGGATGTGGAAATCGTGGGCGAGGCCACACACGTGGACGAGGCGTGCCGCCGGGTGGAAGCGCTGTCGCCGGACCTGCTGCTGCTCGACATCCAGATGCCGGGCGGGACGGGCTTCGACGTGCTCGAGCGGCTGGAGGAGCCTCCCGACGTCGTCTTCACCACCGCGTATGACGCCCACGCCGTGCGCGCCTTCGAGGTGAACGCGCTCGACTTCCTGCTCAAGCCCATTGAACCGGAGCGGCTCGCCACCGCGCTGGAGCGCGTGCGGGAGCGGGGCCGCATGGCCGCGGTGGCGCCCGCGCACGGACATGCGCCGGGCACGCCGCTGGAGCGGGTGTTCGTGAAGGAGGGTGAGCGCTGCTGGCTGGTGCAGCTCGCGCAGGTCCCGCTCATCACCTCCGAGGGAAACTACGCGCGGCTGACGTTGGACGGACACGCGCCGCTGCTCTTGCGCTCGCTGACCTATCTGGAGGAGCGGCTGGACCCGGCGCGCTTCTTCCGCGCCAGCCGCCAGCACCTCATCAACCTGGACTTCATCGAGTCCCTGGAGCCTGGGCCCAGCGGCACGCTGGTGGCGCGCCTGCGCGGTAGCCGCGAGGTGGAGATGTCCCGCCGCCAGTCGCAGCGCTTCCGCGAAAGGCTCAGCGTCTGAGCGCCGTCAGTTGTTGCCGCGCCGCGCCTTGCCGGAGGTGAGCACCGCCTTGTCCACCGAGGCGACACCCCTGCCGCGTCGCTTGAGCTGGCGCGCGCGGTCCTCCTGCTTCTTGTAGTGCTTCATCATCGCGACCATGTGCGGGTCGGACGTCTCGCAGTGCAGCTGCGTCACCTCCTGGTGGCGGCGGCCAAGCTCCTGCCACGTCTGGAGCATGGCCTGGTTGCCCAGGAGCCGCTCCTCGACGGAGTCGAGCACCGCGTCCATCGCCTCGCCTTCGGCCTCCAGCGCCGCGAGTCGCTCCTGGGCTTCCTGAGAGGGCGACATGCATCCCGTGCCCAGCAGGGAGAGTCCCATCACCATGGTCAGCCCGAGCCACCTCCGCCGAATCCCCACGTCGCCTCCCGCAGTGTCTCGCGCCGTCCACCGGCCGCTTACGCGAAACGCAAGCTAGGGAGGCACCCCCGGGGCGACAACCCGCTCTGGCAGCAGAGGCAGTCGTTTTTTCAGCAGGCGACGATCCCCGACACTCGCGGCGCGGGGGGCAGGTCGGCAGCGGAAGGGCGTGCGCACACACCTGCGTCCAGCCAACGCCGTGCGCCCCCGCGCACTGTCAGGTGACGGCTACTTCGGAACGGCCTTGAGCGACGCCTTGCCGTCCTTGATGACGACCTTGAACTCCACCGCCTTCGCGTTGTGCTGCTTGAGCAGCTCCGGCACCTGCTTGCGCAACGTGGCCGCCACCGACTCGTAGGACAGCTTCGACGTGTCCTCCTGGCAGCGGCGCTTCGCGGTGACGTACGCGTCGTAGACAGCACGCAGCTTGTCGTCCGCCATCCCCCCGCCGCTCGCAGTGGGAGGCCGGGACGCGGTGGAGGGAGGTGGCATTGAAGCGGGCCGCGACGGAGGCGGCGTGCTGGCCACGGCGCCCGGCGCCTTCGCCGCCATGCCCGGCGGCGCCACCGACGTGCCCTGAGCAGGCGTGCCACCCACCGTGGGCAGGCCGCGCGGCGGTGTCCCCGCCACGGGCGCCACGGAGGGAATGCCCGTCAGCGGCGCCACGGCGGGGGCGCCACGCAGCGGCGTGCTGCCCCCCGTGGGCGTCAGCGGCGCGACCGCGGGCGCGCCCTTCGACGGCGTTCCACCCGTGGCCTGGAGGGAGCGGGTGGCGGCCACCTGTGGCTCATTGACGGGGCGAGGGCGGCTCAGCTCCTCCACCTCCTCGAAGTCCATGTCGGAGAGGTCCTCCGGCAGCTCGACGACGCCCTTCTGGCCCGCCGCGCCTGGCGAGCTGACCTTCCGGCTCTCCGCGCGGCGGCGCGCCTTGAAGACATCCCGGCGATAGGTGCCCGCTTCGATTTCCTGGAGCGTGCGCACCCACAGCCGTTCGTACGTGAGGAACTTGTTGTACAGGCTGGCGACGCGGAACTTGGCGGAGGTGCTGCGGATGAACGCGCCCTTCAGCTTGTTCATCCGCTTCTTGAGGTCTTCGTGAGCGCGCGACGGCGCCTGACGCTCGTTGCCCAGGAAGTACTGTTCGTAGAGGTTGCGGAGGACGGCGACCTCCGCCTCCAGGGCCTCGCACTCATGGAGGACGGCCTCGCTGGAGCCGGGGTCGGCCGAGGTGGACCTGCCAGCGAAGCTCTTGGATGCGGACTGTCGGGCGTCTGGGGGCGGCATGACTCCTCAGAGTGTCCTCAAGAGGCCCGCGCGATTCAACCTCACGTAGCCGAGGGGGTAGGCCCCAGGCTTGCCGCCTCGCTCTCCCGGCGGCGGCCTTTCTGGGCGAGCAGCACCGCGCCAAAGGTGAACATGCACAGGGAGATGACCTGGCTGGTGGAGACATTGTACCACGCCTCCAGCGGCACCGCCGAGGCCAGCTCCCCCGCCCCTAGCGACTGGAGCAGGCCGTGCAGGGTGCCTCGCTCCACGTCCCCCCGGAACAGCTCCACCGTGCTCCGGAGCACCGCGTAGGCCATCAGCCACAGCGCCAGGACGTGGCCATGGAAGCGGCGGTAGCGCCGGGCGTACAGCAGCCCCACGAAGAGCACCACCTGCCCGACGGACTCGAAGAGCTGGGTGGGGTACAGCCCCAGGGTGTGGCCCTGCTGCGCCACCCAGTCGGAGATGCGCACCGCGCCAGGCGCGGCGTGGTGGAAGATTTCACCCGTGGCCTCCACGACGTACCGCGTGTCCTGGAGCTGGGACGAATAGGCCAGGCTGGACGTGTTGCCGAGCCCGCCCAGGAGGTCCTGCGCCACCCCGCTGCCGGGGAAGTGCACCGCGGTGGCGGCATGCGCGGGCGCCACGTCCCCCCAGCAGCACCCCGCGCTGAAGCACCCCAGGCGGCCCAGGCACTGGCCCAGCGACACGGTGGGGATGCACACGTCGGCGAGGCGCCAGAAGTCCAGGCCATTCATCCGCGCGAACACGAACGCGGCCACGGACGCGCCCATCAAGCCGCCGTAGAAGACGAGCCCGCCGCCCAGGGAGAACACCTGCGTCCAGTCACGGGCGTAGTCCTGCCAGTTCACGAGCACGAAGAGCAGCCGGCTCCCGCCGATACCGCCGAGCAGAATCCAGACCGTCATGTCCATGAGCTGCTCGCGCTTCTTCGGCCCCTCCACGTCCACCCACGCTCCGTTCTTCAGCTCCAGCGTGCGCCATTCGTCCTGCGCCAGCCGGCCCGCCACCGTCACCGCGGCGGTGAAGCCCAGGGCCAGCAGCAGGCCATAGGTGTGCACGGGGATGCCCTCGCCCTGGGCGCCCGGGAAGGCCCCGCGCGGCAGCGAGTACCGCAGGGCGGACCAGGCCAGCACCGCGCCCACGAGGCCATACCCCACGGCTCGCAGCAGCCGGTCTCGCGAGGACACCGGCGCGCGCGTGCCCGTCCGGGCATCCAGCGCACCCTCGGCGCTGCGCCAGCCGTTGAAGACGACGTAGCCCACCGTGCCCGCGGCCAGCGCGTACAGCAGGAGCTGCGACCAGAGCGAAGTGAAGGTGAGGTGGACGAGAACGGGGAGCATGGCGACGAAGGCTACCCTCGTTGCGCGGGCGGGACGACCCGCATGCGCGCCTTCAGGCCCGCCCGGCTGCCTGGGCCGGCTTCTCCTTGCGGACAAAGGAGTCGACGATGAGCATGCCCACGCCAATGCAGATGGCCGCGTCGGCGACGTTGAAGGAAGGCCAGGCCACCTTGTCGAACCAGTGGGCCTCCAGGAAGTCGATGACGAAGGCCCGGGCGACACGGTCGATGTAGTTGCCCAGCGCGCCGCCCAGCACCAGCGGCAGCCCCCACAGCGCCCACTTCTCCTCCGGGTCCGTTCCAGACAGCTTGCGGAAATAGAGGGAGATGAGGAGCACCGCGGCGATGCTCACCACGTGGAAGAGCGGCACCCGCGTCTCGGGCGGGAGGCTGCGGAACATGCCCCACGCGGCGCCCGGGTTCTCCGCGTAGCGGAGGCGGAAGAACGACTCCGAAAGCTCGATGTGCCGACGGGGCTGGTAGTGCAGCCCGTTGAAGCCCTGGGGAGGCGGGGCGGAGTACATCGCGGCCAGGCGGTCGCCCAGGCGCTCCTTGCCCTCCATCTGGGTGGTCAGCTCGCGGACGACGACGTACTTCGTCCACTGGTCGAGCGCGATGACGCCAAGGGTGACGGCGAGGAGGATGATGTATTTGCGCGGCACGGGCCGGGACTTACACCAGCCGCCGCCCGCCCGTCACGGATTGGGGCTTTTCGTCGGTCGCAACGAGTCCAGCAGCATGAGACTCACCCCGACGCTGATGGCCACGTCCGCCACGTTGAAGGTCGGCCAGCGCATCCCTGGCTGGTTGCGCCAATGCCAGTCAATGAAGTCGATGACGTAGCCACGCAGCAGCCGGTCCACGAAGTTGCCCAGCGCGCCGCCCGCCACCAGCGCCAGGGACACCCGGGCCAGCCGCTGCTCCGCGGGCATGCGCCGGTACATCACGAGGATGAAGCCCATGGCCACCAGGCTCACCACGAGGAAGAAGAGGCGCCGCGCGCCGTCGGGCAGGTCGCCGAAGATGCCCCAGGCCGCGCCCGGGTTCTCCACGTAGCGGAAGTGCCAGTAGTCCTCGATGAAGCGATAGGGCCGCAACACCCGGAACGTCCCGTCCTCGGGCGGCGGGCGGTTGTCCAGGTTCCGCTCGGTGACGAAGCCCGTCACCCGCGCCAGGCCTTCCCGCCCATCCAAGGCATCCGTCAGCCGGGAGACGGCCAGGTACTTGGTCACCTGGTCTGCGGCGAGCACCGCGACAATCACGAGGAGGAGGGACCGATGGGAGGCTTTCATGTCGCGCGCCCTCCTCTATCCCGCCCCCCGGCTCCTGACAACGAAGAGCGCCACCCGCCCCTCTCCTGTCCGCTCGCTCCATCTCCCGGCCAGCATGGGTTTGGGGCATGGTGTCGCCATGCCGCCTGTTGAGCCCGACGTGAATCCTTCAGTCTCCGACACGCCCCCACCCGCCGAGGCCGCGAGCAAGCCCGCGAAGCCCTCGTTGATGGCTCGCTTCAAGAACCTGATGCTCGAATACGGGCCGCTGGCGCTGGTGGTGAACTACGCCATCTTCGGGCTGGTGATTGTGGGCTTCTACGCCGCCATTGAGTTCGGCTTCGAGCCGAGCAGCACTGGCGAGAAGGCGGGCAGCTGGGCGGCGGCCTACGCGGCGTCGCAGGTGGTGAAGCCGCTGCGCCTGGCCGCGGTGTTCGTGCTCACGCCGCTCATCGCCCGGATTCCTCCCGTGGCGCGCTTCATCGAGCGAAACAAGCACAAGTGGAGCTTCTGAGCCGAGACCCGCGGCGGCCCAGGAGGACGGCCGCCGCGAACCCGACAGAGAAGGCGTCCCGTTAGAAGTTGGGGACGAGGAAGTCCTTCACCACGCCCATGTGCTGCATGTTGGAGGCGCTGCTGTCACCGGACTGCACCGGGGCAATCTCCGACAGCGGCCGGTAGGTGCGGCTGTCGAGCACCAGCCCGTTGGCGAAGGTGCTGGAGCCGATGACGGTGGCCTGCTGGTACTGGCGCAGGTCCTGGTCCACCAGAATCTGGTCGTAGGGCTTGTTGCGGTTGCGGTTGGTGCCCGTGGTGCCGTTGTGGTCCGCCGGGTGCGGACCCGCCGTCGTCACGACCTGCCGGAAGGTGGCGAAGCAGGACTCGCTGAAGCTGTCCGTGTTCAGGTCGCCGCCGATGACGAGGTAGTCGTCCTCGGGAATCTGCGAGCGGACCTCGTTGACGATGGCCTGCGCCTCCGCGTTGCGGTTGCTGGCGCTGGAGGTGAGCAGGTGCACGCTCACCGCCCAGAGGTCGCGGGGCCCCGGGATGTCGATGCGCGCCCAGGCGAAGTCCCGGTTGGACACGCGCGGGTCGGGCCACTGGCCGAACTGGATGATGGGCCAGCGGCTGATGATGCCATTGGGGATCTGCGCGCCCGTCTCCCGGGAGTAGTGGAAGCCCGGCGCGATCTGGTCCACCAGCGAGCGGATGTCCGATGACGAGTTGTCCGCGTAGTTGAACTCCTGCATCAGCACGATGTCCGGGTCCACGCCCTTGATGAGGCGGATGCCGTGCCCCGGATCATAGGACTGGTAGTTGCCGCTGCTGAGGTTGGACGCCATCACCCGGATGGCGGTGTGACCCGCCTCCGTGCCGCCGTCAGTCCCCGCGTCGGTGCCGGCATCCGTGCCCGCGTCCGTACCGGCATCCGTGCCCGCGTCCGTACCGGCATCAGTCCCTGCGTCGGTGCCGGCATCCGTGCCCGCGTCCGTGTCCGTACCGGCATCCGTGCCCGCGTCGGGCTCGGTGCCAGCATCCGGCTCCGGGTCGACTCCCGCGTCTTCTTCCTGGGTCCCGCCGTCATCGGTGGCCGTGCCGCCATCCTCCTGGACGCCACCGTCCGTCTCCTCGTGCGAACCGCCGTCCACGCCCGCGTCGGTCTGCTCGCACGCGTTGTTCGGCACGCAGTGGCCGCCCTCGGCACCGTCTCCGGACGAAGGGCAGCAGACCGCATCCGGGTGCTCGCACGCGGTCCGCGGATCACAAGCCCGGACGCACAGGTGGCGGTCATGGGAAGCAACGAAGATGCAGGATTCACCCTGCGAGCAGTCCTCCCTGACGCCCTCGGGGCTGCACTCCGTCCAGAGAACCCCTCCATCCTCCAGCGGCTGCGGCACCCGAGGCGGATTGCCCTCACCACACGCCAGGGAAAGAAGTGTGAGCGAAACCGCCGCGCACAGGAGGGAGGTGAGCGTCTTCGTCATGCTGTCGGACTCTGGAGTCGAGAGGTGAATTCGCCGACGACACCCAGGTGCGGACGGCGACGGGAGTATAGGAACCCTCGATGTGACGGTCCTGTGACTTATGGCAGGGCTGAACGATTTTATCTACGCAGTCCCTCTGTAGCGTCACGGGGAGTCTGGCAGACGCGGCTCAGGCGTCCGACTTCCTCAGAAAATAGGAACCCGAGAAGTCACAGAGGCCTAGCGGAAACCCCGCAAGTAATTGCAACTCCGCAACTCTTGCGCAGTCGCCCCAGACCCAGCCTTGAAGTGCGACCCGAACGTTGCCCACGAGTTCCGGCCAGTTACAGTGCCGCCGCTCAGGCATGGCAATTGCGTGGTGAGCAACACTGGCATCGCCCTCAAGGGCCGGAGTCCAAGGGAGTCCCGCGACATGGTGCAACGTCCCACAGCCCGACGGCAGCAAGGTGGCTTCACGCTGCTGCTCGCCATGGGCATCGTCACGATGGTCACCCTCGCGGTGCTCCTCAGCTACGGCATGGTGAGCCGCGAGGCGGAGGTCCAGGGTGACGGCCGCCGCTACAAAGAAGCGTACTTCGCGGCGCAAGCGGGGCTTGCGGAAGCGCGTGAGGCCATGCGCATCCGGCTGGGCGTCGATGAGACCTACACCCCCGCCATCCAGGCCATGCTGGCCCTGCAGGTCAACGAGCCCGGCCTGAACGGTGGAGCCCGACCCTACTTCGAGGTGCTTCCAGGACCGGGCGGGGCGGGAACCTGGAACTCGCTGGCCATCAATGAGGCGGACCTGGCGCCCGCGGAGCGGCAGAGTCCCAGCGGCGAGGATTACGCCGCCTACCCCCGCCAGGAGAACGTGCGCTACCGCGTGTTCCTCCGGGACGACGAGGACGGCGACCCGTCCGGCGCGCTCGACGACAACAAGCAGGTCTGGCTCATCGCCATTGGCGAGGTCGTCGGTCCCGATGGCAGCCGCCCCACGCGCGCCGTCATCCAGGCGCTCATCACCAACGAGAACGCCCCCGCCGTCACCAGCCCGGGAACCGTCATGACCGGCGGTGGCTCCGACAACACCTACAGCACGACGGCTGATGCACCCGACGATTTCAACGACGTCGCGACCCTCTCCTCCGCCCCTTGAGCTGAGCACGCCCATGAAACGACTCTCCCTGTTGTCGCTCCTGCTCCTGCCAGGCCTGGCCGCTGGTGCCTCGGATGAAGGCAAGCTCGCCTTCGACAAGGCCTGCGCGAGCTGCCACACCGTCACGCCGCAGGCCCAGGGCAATGGCAAGCGCACCAAGACGGCGGCGAAGCCCATCCCCACCGAGAAGCGCGGCCGGGGCACCGACCTGGGCCCGCTGATTCTCAAGCGCACGCCCGAACATCTGCGCGCGTGGATTGCTGGCCCCAATCAGGTCAAGCGCAAGACGACCTGCGACACGCGGCTGCTGCCCGTGGATGACCGGGAGCTGCTCCTCACCTACCTGGCGCAGAGCATCCATCCGCCGCCTCCCTCTCGCGAGGAGCTCCTGCGTGAACAGCTCAAGCAGGACCTCGCCACACGCCAGGCGCAGAAGCAGCGCAAGGCGATTGACCCGTCCCGCCGCTCCCAGGGGAAGAAGTGATGCGCACCCTTACCCAGACGCTCGCCGCGTTCGCGCTGCTGACCGCACCGCTCGCGCATGCCCAGGCGGAACCACAAGCACCCGCCCAGCTGTGCGAAGATCAGCTCGACCAGAACAAGCAGCCCGAGTTCTCTGATGAGAACCTGGAGATCCAGGAGTCGACCATCCTCATCACCGAGGACAGTCCCGCCCGGCTCCAGCTCAACACGAACCGCACGGCGCTGAACTCAGAGTTCATCCAGTTCCCGTTCGATCAGAACGTCACCATCAGCTACGTGTACGAGTCCGCCGGCGCATCGCACGCGCTCGGCTACCTCTACATGGACGACCTGGAGGACCGCGGGTACGTCGATGCGGACGGCAACCTGCTGGACGACAACGACAACGGCATCTTCGACCTGCACGAGGACATGTTCAACCTCGCGCCCCGGTCCGGCCCCAAGGCCCGCCCGTACATCGGCGTGAACCGGCGCTGCACGCGAAACTTCACGTCGGACGGCGAGCTGTACAACCAGCCAGAGCTGGCGATGAGCGCCGGATGTAGCAACACGTTCGAAGAGAACACCGACCTCGCGGATGCCCGCCCGGGACTGGGCGGTGAGTGGAACACGACGGACAAGGTGGGCACCTTCGCGTCCGGCACCATCACGGAAGAGAGCTTCTCGGACCGAGGCCTTTTCCCTCACCTCCCCAACCTGCTGGAGCCGCCCTCGGAGGACAACGGCAACATGGGCCTGGGGCGAATGGTCTTCCTGCTCGCCGACGATGACTCCGGCCGTGCCACCCACCGGAACCTGGCGCCCGTGAGAGATGTCGGCGACTACTCCGAAGGCATCCCGGACTACGACGTGTCCGCGTATGACCCGCGTGGCCTGCGGCGCACCACCAACCCGGACAACGGCGTCTCGCCCTATGACCGGACCGTGGACATGGGGATGATTCAAGGCGGCAAGGAAGTCATCTTCTTCATCGTCGCCTACTATGAAAGCAACCACGGCCCCCGCGAGGGCTACGTCTTTCCCTGCCTGAAGCAGGACCCGGATGGCCGGTGCGCGCTGCACCTGCAGACGTCCATCAACGTCTTCTTCTCCAAGTCGGCGTGGAACATGGACCAGAACCCCGAGGGCGGCTCGGTCGTCGCCGAGCGCAACATCGGGTGTCAGTACCTGGAAGGCTGCAACCGCGACAACCCCGCCAGCACGCCTGGCCAGGCCTGCCGGGTCGCGGACACCAACGAGTACTACTGCGGCTGGCTGGACGGCCCCATCAACGAGTGGGGCACCACGCTGTACCGGCTGGCGAACGACGAACTCTACGGCAACCTCGTGATGCCCATGGAGAAGGTGACGATTCCCCGGCCTCCGGGCGACCGCAACCCCATGCCGCACGTCATCGTGGGCGCGCCCAGCACGGACCCCTTCCGCTGGATTCTGGGCTTCGAGGACATCCCCGGTGGCGGCGACCGCGACTTCAACGACGTGGTGTTCGTCGTCAACAAGCAGAACGGCGGGAGCACGCGCTCCGCCACGGTGTCTGGAGATATCTCGCCAGACGACGCCAACGACTTCGTCATCACCAAGGTTCGCTTCAAGCGACAGGACGACTTCGCGCCCCAGCCGCGCACGTGCGCCGGAGGGCCGCCGTGTTTCTCCGAAGATGTCCCGGGCGCCTGCACGCCGGAGGATGGTCCCGAGCCCACCATCACCTATTCGCTGGCGGTGGACTGCCGCGTCTGTGAGCCCGACGCGGAGACCGGCGAGATGGAGTGCGTCCCCAATCCGGCGTCCCCCACGTGGTTCCCGGTCCACTTCCCGGAGACGACGCCGCCCACCCAGGAGGTGGAGCTGGACATCATGGCCATGGGCTTCACGGGCTCCCAGCTCTGCTGGAAGGTGGACATCACCAGCCCCAGCGAGCTGTGCCGCCCCATCATCGACGACATCGAGGTGGGCTACCAGGCCGTCCGCGCTGGCAGCTATTCGCGCGCCTCACCGTCCACGCTGGGCAACGTCATCGTCTGGGGCGTGAACGAGACGCCGGGCAGCACCTGGGGCCGGGAAGGAACCTGGCCGGGCAATGGCATGCCCGCGCCCGGCACTCGCGCCTACGACGGCAACAAGGACTTCACCGTCCGCGGGCGGCTCTACCTCAGCTCGCTCTATGACCCGGAGAACCCGAACGTCACCACGGGCGATTTCCGCTGGGACGCGGGCAAGGTGATGGCGCTCTCGTTCGGCACCGACGAGGACCCGCTGACTCGCAAGCTCTATACGATGAGCGCTGGGGGCAACCGCAGCACCCTCTCCGCCGAGATGGAGGACACCAACGGCGCCAGCCCGCTCTTCCCCGACGCGCTCTGCGACCTGGAGCAGAACGGGCGCTACCTGTATGACCTCAACAACGACGGCAAGTGCGGCACGCCCACCGGCAGCCCTCCCGACAAGCGGGTGACAGGGCCCACCAACGACCGCAACTTCCTGCGGGAATGGCTGTACGGCTGGGAGGACCACTATGGCCCCGGGCCGGTCGACCAACGTCGGCCGTGGGCGCTTGGCGGCATCAACATGTCCACCGTCGCGCTCAGCGTGCCGCCGCACATCGATGGCTGGGCCCAGAACGCGCGCGCGGGCGAACGGGACATGTACCGCCGCAACTTCATGGAGCCGCTCTCCTCGCGGCCCACCGTCGCCTACGTGGGCACCATGAGCGGATACCTGCACGCTTTCGCGGCAGGTGTCTTCCGCAACTCCACCCATGACGAGTGCGCGCCTGGCACCCAGGTCCGTGGTTTCTTCGAGCCCACCGCGAACTGCGTCTCGGGCAACATCACCCCCCGCGACTACGGCGACGGCACGGAACTGTTCACGTACATGCCTCGCATGTTGCTGGAGCGCTACCGCAACACCTACGTGCGCTTCAACGGCTCGGGCAACCTGCCCCGACCGTCGATGGATGCCTCGCCGACCATCGCCAACGTGGACTTCGGAATCACGGGACAGCCCGCGTGGACCCCCTCGACCACTTCATCCAAGACCCAGGGCGCCAAGACGGTCCTGGTCAGCGCCTCTGGCAAGAACAGCCCCGCCGTCGTCGCGCTCGACATCACGAACCCCAGCGACGCGTGGTACCCGCTCCCGCTGTGGGAGTTCAACCTGCGTGACACGAGCATCGAGCTCGCGTTCTCCACGGCGAAGGCGGTGGACCCCTCCGTGAATTTCCCGGACAACGCCGGTTCCAGCCACGCGCCGTCGATTGGCCGGCTGACCTGGGGCACCGAAACGGAGGGGAAGTGGACCACCATCGTGGGCACCGACTTCGTGCCTTCGTCGCCGAGCCGTGCCGGCGCCCTCTACCTCATCGACATGAAGACGGGGCAGCCGCTCAACTACGGCGGGACGCCCGGTGGCGTCAGGGCGGGCATCATCACGCTGGACCAGGGCTCTGGCATCGCCGCGGAGACGGCCCTGGTGGACCTCGACCGCGACGGCAACTACGACGTCCTGTACGTGCCCACCACCGCGGGCAACGTCTACCGCATCAACCTGGACCAGGTGGACACGGGCGAACCGCTGGGCCGCAAGGTGAAGACCTGCAAGATTGCCAGTGCCCCCGTCACGCTGTCCGACCACGAGGACGCGGCGACGGGCCAGGACCCCATCTACCAGCAGATCCACTCCAACCTCGGCGTGAACGTCGTGCGCAACACCGGCTCGCCCGTGGTGCGCTTCTACTTCGGTACGGGTGACAACCCGGACGAGTTCTCTGACGGCCCGCCGAACAAGGATAGCTACCGCTACCACCTGCTGGCCTTCGAGGACGCCGACCCCTCTGGCAGGAACGACTGCGAGCTGCTGGAGCCGCTGTGGGTGCAGCAGTTGGATCCGGGGCAGGCGGTGTGGGGCGGCGTCGCGCTGGCAGGCGACAAGGTCTTCGCGACCACGGCCGTTGGCGCGGCCGCGGACATCTGCAACCTGAGCGAGGACGAGAGCGGCCGGTACTACGAGTCCGGGCAGCTTCCGGATGGCAACAGCGCCCCTGAGATGACCAGCGCGGCGCTCGGCGGCCACGGCGTGAACGCGCCGCTGGTCCACGACGGGCACCTCATCGTTCCCACGGCGCTGGGCGAAATCAAGGTGAAGGGCAGCGGCCGCTGGAACACGGGCACTGCCGAGGGCGGAACGGCTCGCTCGAAGCTGCTCATCTACTCGCCGAGCCCGGACGGAAGGATTCAGCAGTGAAGGCACTGAAGACACGCCAGCAGCGGGGCGTCACGCTGCTGGAGGTGCTGGCGACCATGGGTATCCTGTTGATGGGCATTGCCGCGGCGATGCTGGTCGTGACCCAGACCAGCAACGCCAACCGCCGCAGCCTCACCGCCACGCAGGCACAAATCATCGCGGAGCAGGCGATGGAGAACATCACGCTAATGGGGTGCGTGGTGGAGCCGCCGTGCTCCAACCTCGTGGGACAGGATGCGACCTTCACCCTCTTCCAGACGGCCGCGGGGGCGCTGAGTGACGTCCGCCCCACCGACGAGACGGTCATCGCGCGTGAGTACCAGGTCGCCGTCGACGTGGACGTTCCAGCCCAGATTGCCACCATCGAGCCGGGCTCCGTCGTCCCGGCGGACCTGACGCGGGACCTCATTCCCGGCCAGCCTGGTACCGTGGGGAACATCGCGCATGTGCGCGTCAGCGTGAGCTGGCGCGAACCGGGCCGCAGCGACCCACAGGTGGTGGTGCTCCAGACGAGGATGGCGCCGTGATGTCGTCTCTTTTGAGGACTCGAACTCGGGCAGCGCGTGGCTTCACGCTGCTCGAGGTGATGATTGCGAGCGCCATTGGCCTCATCGTGCTCGGCGCGGGCCTGGTCGCTGCGATGCAGATGCAGCGGCGCTCCCATTTCGAGGAACAGACGATGCTGGCTCAGACCACCGGCCGGGTGGTCATGGAGTTGATTTCCGCGGACCTGCAGCGCGCCGGTGCCGGAATGGGCAACGCGCCCATTGTCTTCAGCGACATGCGCACGCAGACGGCCGTCCAGGTGTGGACCGAGCCGGACCTGACGGCAGCGGACGCAACGCGTCCCTTCGCCGCGGATGCCAGCTTCGGGCTGCCACCCGCGGGCCACCTCGAGGAGCTCGTGTCAGACGTCCTGCAGATTCATTGGGGGGACACCCGCGGCATGGTGACGCTGGCCCCTTGTGGCGGCCCCCCTCCCCCGGCTTCGGGCCCCGTACGCACCGGGCCAGAGGGTTTCTGCACCGTCAACAATCCCTCCACCCGGCTCCAGCCCGTCACTGCGCCATCCACGCCCGCGTTCGTGGTGAACCCGAACGAGAATGTGGCCTGCCACGTGCGCGTCACGAACGTGGACACGGCCAGCAACCTCATTACTGCCAACCCTGGCATCGGCGTGGACACCATCAGCAGCGGACCGTGTGCGGAGCCCGCCCAGGGAATCTGGAACTTCGCGAATCCGGTCCAGGACACCTGGCGCATCATGCAGGCGCAGAGCGCGACCTACCGGGTGAACTGGGCCAGCGGAACGCCCACGCTGGAGTACCTGGGCCCCGGTGCGGCGGACTGGGTGGTCCTGAGCCGGGACGTGGAGCACCTCAAGGTCCGGTTCGGCGTCATGAGCCACGTTCCTCCGCTCGGCTTCCGGTGGTTCCCGGACGAGGCCACGAACCTTCCAGAGATTGATGCCTGCACCGCCGTCACGTGCCCCATTGACCAGCATCCGTTGGAAGCGGCCCCTCCCGCGAATGATGACGAACTGAGGCTCCGCCTGAGGCAGCGCATCCGCGAGGTGGAGGTCACCCTGGTCGTCCGCACGCCGCGGCCGGACCGCGAGGCCTTCGACCCGGACGAGCCCATTGGTAAGGACAAGGAGGAGTTCCCGATTGATGGCTTCAAGCGGCGCACCTTCACCTTCCGGGTGATGCTGCGGAACTTCGCCGCGGGCGGCCTGCAGCCCCCCCTGGTGGGAGAATGAGCATGAAGCACACACGCGGAATCACCCTGCTGGAGATGATGGTGACGGTGGCCATCGCCGCCATCCTGCTCGCCGCGGCGCTGGTGGGCATCCAGACGCCCGTCAACCGTCAGCGCGAGAACGAGGCCACGCGCGAGCTGTGGGCCTCCACGCTCCGCGCCCGGCAGCGCGCCATCTCCACCAACCAGCCCGTGCGCATCGTCGTGGAGGAGGGCGTTCCCCGCGGCGATGGAACACTGCGCACGGTGGCACGGTGGGAGCAACTCCGGTGCGACAATGAATGGGACAACGCGAGCTGTCCCTCCGCTGGCTGCGAGAACACCACCTGCCGCGCCAACCCGGACTGCTGCAGCGAGCTGGGCCCGGACATCGTCATTCCCGTCAGCATGAACGCGGCTGCGATTCACGGGCTCTGCTACATGCCCGGCTCCGGCCGTCCCGTGCGCCCCGGCGACCTGACCTGCATGCGGGACTTCCTGGATGACCAGCCCGCGCTGGATGCCGCGGCCCCGGGGAACCTGCGCTTCGACTTCACCTCGGGCCGCGCGCGCAGCCTCATCATGGTGGAGCCGCGGACAGGACTGGCCAGCGTGCTGGACTGCGACTCCCAGGCGGCCATCGACCGCCAGGTGGCGGAGTGCGCGAACTGAGCTCGCGCCTCGCCTGAGGAGCCACGCCCCTCCCCGGACACATCCGCCGGGGAGGGTTTCACGCAGGCGGCCCGCTACGCCGCCAGCGCCTCGCGGCACTTGAGGCAGACCTCACCGCCCTGCCCCACCGCCTCCGAGTACGTCCAGCAGCGCGGGCACTTCTCGCCGTGCGCGGGCAGCACCTCGGCCGTCACGCGGACGCCTTCGCCGAACGCCTGCGCCACCTCCAGCGTCTGCGCCGCGTCCCCCTTCACGTCCGCCAGCTCCACCTGGCTGGTGATGAAGAGGCCCGGCAGTTCGGCCAGGTGCGCCTGGAGGAAGTCGCGCGCCGCGCCCTCCGCCGTCAGCACCACCCGGGCCTCCAGCGACGCGCCGATGCGCTTGTCCCGCCGCGCCGCCTCCAGCACGCCCTGCACCGCGCCGCGCACCGCGAAGAGCTTCGCGTAGCGCTCGGCCAGCGCCGGCTCCAGCTTCGCGGACACCACCGGGAAGCCGCCCAGGAACACGCTCTCCGCCGGCTTGCCCGGCAGCGTCTGCCACGCCTCCTCCGCCGTGAAGCTCATCACCGGCGCCAGCAGCCGCAACAACACCGAGGCCACCTCGTACAGCACCGTCTGCGCGCCGCGCCGGGGCTGCCCGTCCGCGCGCCACGTGTAGAGCCGGTCCTTGAGGATGTCGAAGTACACCGCCGACAAGTCACCCGCGACGAAGTCCACCACCGTCGCGTACACGAGGTGGAACTCGTAGTCCTCGTAGGCCTTGCGCACCCGCGCCACCACCTCCGCCAGCCGCCCCAGCGCCCAGCGGTCCAGCGGCAGCAGCGCCGCCTCCGGCACCGCGTGCGTCGCCGGGTCGAAGTCGTAGAGGTTGCTCAGCGCGTAGCGGACGGTGTTGCGAATCTTCCGGTAGCCCTCCGACAGGCCCTTGAGAATCTGGTCCGACAGGCGCACGTCGTTGCGGTAGTCGCTGGCCGCCACCCACAGGCGCAGCACCTCCGCGCCGTACTGCTGGATGACCTTGTCCGGCGCCACCACGTTGCCGCGGCTCTTGGACATCTTCTCGCCCTGGCCGTCCACCACGAAGCCGTGCGTGAGGCAGGCCTTGTACGGCGACACGTCACGCGTGCCCACCGCCACCAGCATGGACGAATGGAACCAGCCGCGGTGCTGGTCGCTGCCCTCCAGGAAGAGGTCCGCCGGAATCCGCTGCCGCTGCTCCAGCACCGCGGAGAACATGCACGCCGAGTCGAACCACACGTCGAGGATGTCCGTCTCCCGGCGGAACTCCCCCTTGCCGCAGCGCGGGCACTGGAAGTCCGCGCCCAGGAAGTCCTTCACCGGCGTGCGGTACCACACGCCCACGCCTTCCTGCTCCACCGCCGCCGCCACCCGCTCCATCAACTCGGGCGACACCACGGCCTCCTCGCAGCCCTCGCAGTAGGCGATGCAGATGGGCACCCCCCACGTCCGCTGCCGGCTGATGGTCCAGTCCGGCCGCGTCTCCAGCATGCCGCGGATGCGGCTGTGCCCCCACGAGGGCACCCACTGCACCTGGTCCACCTGCTCCAGCACCACCTGCCGGAACGTCTGCGTCCCGTGGAACGGCGCGTCCATGGGGATGAACCACTGGTACGTCGCGCTCAGGATGACGGGGTTGCGGCAGCGCCAGCAGTGCGGATACGTGTGCGCCACCGTGTCCGTGGCGCCGTTGAGCAGCGCGCCCTTCTCCACCAGGAGCTGGATGACGACGGGGTTCGCCTCGAACACGCGCCGGCCTTCCAGCACCGGCCCCACCGTGTCGTCGTAGCGGCCGTCCGGACGCACGGGGTTGTAGATGTCCAACCCGTACTTCAGGCCGACCTCGTAGTCCTCCTGGCCGTGCCCCGGCGCGGTGTGCACCAGGCCCGTACCGGCATCCAGCGTCACGTGCTCGCCCAGGATGACGCGGCCCCGGCGCTCGTAGAACGGGTGCTGGTACGTCAGGTGCTCCAGCTCCTCGCCGCGCGCGTAAGCGAGGATGCGCGACGGGTCCACCAGCGCCGCCGCGGACACCTCACCGCCGGGCAACTCCACGTGCTTCACCGCCAGCTCGTCCGCCTTCACCTCCGCCAGCACCTTGGGCAGCAGCTCCCGCGCCACGCAGATGACGCGCGGGCCGAGCTGGTAGAAGACGTATTCGAACTCCGGGTTGACGGCGACGGCCAGGTTGGACGGCAGCGTCCACGGCGTGGTCGTCCAGATGACGAAGACCACGTCCTTGCCCTTCAGCGAGGGCACGCGCTCGGTCAGCTCCGCGCCGGCCTGGAAGGCCACGTACACGGAGGGCGAGGTGTGGTGCTCGTACTCCACCTCCGCCTCCGCCAGCGCCGTCTGGTCATACAGGCACCAGTACACGGGCTTCTTGCGGCGGTAGAGCATGCCCCGCTTCGCGAAGGCGGCCAGCTCGCGAATCTCCTGGGCCTCGTAGGTGAAGTCGAGCGTCTTGTACGGCCGCTCCCACGAGCCGAACACGCCCAGGCGCTGGAACTCGGCCTTCTGGATGTCGACGAACTCCAGCGCGTAGGCGCGGCACGCCTCCAGGAAGGCGTCGCGAGCCAGCGTGCGCTTGTCGACTTTCTTGTCCTTCAGCCGCTTCTCCACGGCCTGCTCAATCGGGAGCCCGTGCGTGTCCCAGCCGGGGATGAAGTCACACCGGCGGCCGGACATGTTCCGGTACTTCACCACGATGTCCTTGAGGACCTTGTTGAGCGCGTGGCCCGCGTGCAGGTGGCCGTTGGCGTAGGGCGGACCGTCAGGCAGGACGAAGGGCTCCGCGCCCGCGTTCTGCTCCAGAATCTTCCCCCAAATCCCCCGCTCCGCCCACCAGCCGAGCATGCGCGGCTCGAGCTGCGCCAGGTTCCCCTTCATGGGGAAGTCCGTGCGCGGCAGGTTGACCGAATCCTTGAAGTCCTTGTCCTTCGGGGGCGTGTCGCTCATGTCGAGCGGCCGTAACACGCTCCCTACAGGGCTTCAATCCGAGGTCGGGCTCGCGGGCGCCTGGGCGACGGTCCGGCGCACCACCACCACCGCCAGCCGCCCCTCCTTCGTGGGAGCGAACGACAGCTTGATCTCCTCGTTCGCCGAGCGGAACAGGCGCGGCTCCTCTTCACGGAAGCCCGCGTTGCCCAGCTCGGTCCGGTAGAAGGCCTCCACCTCCGCCTGCCGGGCCTCCACGGAGTACGTGAGCGTGCGCGACGACTCCGTCTCCGCCTTCATCGAGTCCGAGGCCCCTGGGAACATCGGCGCCACCGAGGACTGCGGCTGCCGCCGCCCCTGGGCCAGGTTCGCCTCTCCCATGAACACCGTGGTGGTGCCGTCCGGGTTGGCCTGGAGGATGGCCGTGTAGGAGATGAACAGCTTGGTGTCGAGCGCGGTAATCATCGTCTCGCGCAGGAGCTGCGGCTGGAGCGTCGGCTTGGGGACGTGGAGCTCCCAGGCCTGGAAGCGCGACACCAGGTGCTGCCCGATGACCTCTGGCTTCTCCGCGCTGAGCACGGCGGACATCCGGACGGGGACGCCCTCCGAGATGACGGTGCCCGGCACGTCCACCACCGCCACCACCTTGGGCACATCCCAGGTGAACGGCAGGCGCTGGGCGCGCGCGTCCACCGCCATCAGCACCAGCACTCCCGCCAGGAGTCCCTGCAGCACCTGCTTCATCCGTCACTCCTCGAAGAGGGCCATCCCTCCATCACCGGCAGGTTGGCTACTCGACGACGACGCCCTCGTCCGGAACGTCGAACTCCTGAGGCTGAGGGCGCGAGCCCGTCTTGCGAGGCGACTCGATGTTGTCCCGAGGAGGGCAGCGCTTCGAGCACGCCGCGAACTGCTCCTGGAACTTCTTCGTGCACCGCGACGCGCAGGCGGCGTCCCGTCCTCCATTGGGACACCGGGACGTGCACTCCGCCAGCGTCCCCCCGGCCTTGCCGCCACAGTCCGCCTCACACTCGGTCCGCCCGGCCAGCGCCGCAGGAGACGACAGCACCGCCGACATCAGGACCAGCCGAATCCATCCAGAGAAGCGAATCATGTCAGTCGCATTCCTTTCCAAGGAAGCACGCGCCCTTGCTGAAGCGCTGCAGGTGGGCCGCCGCGTAGGGCAGCGTGGTGATGCCGCCCAGCGCCGACCCCGGAGACGTCCCCCAGACGCCCATGTTGATGGGGTCCATCAGGGTGGGGAACTGGTTGAAGTTGATGACGTCCTCGCCCGCGGCGCTGATCCACATCGTCCGCTCCTTCATGCCCAGGCCCACCATGGCCAGGGCCGTGGGCGGCAGCGGATTCCAGAAGAGCGCCTGCTCGGCCAGCATGCTGGCGGCGCCGGGGATGGCGAGCACCGTGGGCGTGTAGATGCTGAACACGGCGGCGTGGTACGACGCGTTGGTGCAAGGCAGGAGCTGGTCCTGCATGATGATGTTGCAGGTGAGGGCCTCCCCCTCGCCCGCCAGGCCCCAGTCGTCAATCAGCATGGAGTAGCTGCCCGTGCAGCGGCCACCCACCGGGCGCCCCACCGCGCAGACCTGCAGGCTGGCGAGCGAGCTCTCCATGTTCCGCTTCTGGTAGAGGCCCGCCTCGCCCTGGTCCAGGAACGAGCTGGGGAAGCGCCACGCGCTCAAGGTCGCCGAGGCCCGGCACGCGGTGCCCCCGTTGTCGCGGTAGGTCGCGCGGGTGACCGCGGTGCCACCCCAGTCCACGCCCACGCCCATCTCACAGTCCACCGCCATGTTGCTGCCGGTGGTGAGCGCCTGGGTGATGCCCGCGCCCGTCGTTGAGGACAGCCCGTTGAAGTCCGCGTAGCGCGCCTGGGCGTCGTTCGCGGCGGCCCGCATGGAGTCGCCCGCGGGGTCGTAGTTCACGGGGATGTAGTGCATCTGCCCGTGCGTACCGTCCCAGAGCGCGGAGATGGCGGCCTCCTGCACCTTCAAGGACAGGAAGCCCACCTCGGCGAAGTGGATGCCGAAGGCGATGATGGTGACGAAGAGCGTGGAGCCAATGGCCGCTTCGACCAGCGACTGGCCCCGGGCATGCCTGGAGCGGAGGGTCTTCTTCATCATTGGATTCCCCTGTATCCCACCGAGCGCAGGGCCCGCAGCGTGCGGGCCGCGGCGGGGGCGCTGAGGTCCAGCGTGTCCGCGGCGTCATCCAGGCCGGACTGGTCCGTGTCCGCCGCCACCAGCGTGGCCCGCCAGAACGGATTGAGCAGGTTGGGCGGCTCGCTCCAGTGGTGGAACGCCACGCTGTGGCCCCGGTGGAAGTACGCGATGCCCGTGGCCATGGCCGTCTGGACGTCGTTGGGCGTCCCATCCGCCATCTGGAAGCTGCGGTTGTCGAACTGCGTGCCGGCGCTGCCTCGCTCGAAGCGGTAGCGGAAGGAGTAGTCCCACGGGTCCAGCGTCCGGGTGCGCAGGTTGCGCTGCACCACCGCGAAGTTCTTGGGCTGGCCGTAGTTGTTGTCGCCACCATCCAGCAGCTGGGTGAGGTTGTAGTCCAGGAACAGCGGCCAGATGCCCGGGCAGCTCGACACCGGGTTCATGCACGGCATCAACATGTGCCGCATGTACGGATTGGGGTCGCTGCCGCCCGTCCAGCGGTGCTCGGGCGTGGGCAGCATGCCGCCGGAGGACACGAGGCTCGCCTCCACGCCCTCCGTGCCGCCCACGGCCGCGGGGCACGGCGCGCCGCCGCCGTTGGCCATGTGGTTGTAGAGGTAGAGGATGCTGCCCTCGTCCTCGGCGGTGATGGCGGGCGCGAAGGGCATGATCATCGGCATCTGCCGTCCCTTCTTGCCGAAGTGGGTCGTGCCCTGCGTCGCCACCTCCACCAGCACCATGTCCGGCGGGTTGATGACCCAGGCCAGGTTGGCCAGGTGCGCGACGTAGTCCAGGTCCTGCCGCCACGTGACGAAGTGGAAGCCGCGGCTGCCCATGGCGGCGTTCACCGCGTGCTGCACCGTCGCCGGGACGTCGCACACGGCGCCGCCCTGCGTGCAGGCCAGGCCGCCCGTGAGCTCGTCCTTGTTGACGCCGCCGATGGGGGGCACCTGCCACGCGGCGTCGGTGGCGTTCGCGCCCGGGTTGATGTTGGAGAGGACCTGGTGGGTGAACCGCTGCGAGTCCACCGCGTCCTTCAGCTCCTGGTAGTTCTGCTGCTGGGCGAGGTACAGCGCGTTCTGCGCCAGCTGGTGCCCGCGCATCTGGAGCGCGAACAGCGGCTCATACGACTGGAACACGGCGTTGACCCGCTGGTCCTCCATGCGGAGCTTGCGCTGCAGGTTGCCCAGGTCGCGCAGGCCCTTGTTGCCGCACCGGCAGCGCCGCGCGCACGACGAGCTCTTCCAGGCACAGGGGCAGCCGGTGATGACGTTCAGTTGATACGGCCACTC
This sequence comes from Myxococcus sp. AM010, assembly GCF_013372585.1. Taxonomy (NCBI): domain Bacteria; kingdom Pseudomonadati; phylum Myxococcota; class Myxococcia; order Myxococcales; family Myxococcaceae; genus Myxococcus; species Myxococcus sp. AM010. The sequence goes on along the minus strand of NZ_JABXEO010000082.1, from coordinate 2,752 downwards.
CCAGTCGCTGTAGCCCCCGCGGGCGGCGTTGAGCTGCGCGCGGTAGAGGCTGGCCCAGCTCACCAGGCTGGCGGCGCCGGCCTGGGCCACCGCGTGCGCAATCTGCACGCGGTTGATGATGGCGATGTTGTTGAAGGTGCGCGCGGTGGCCACCGCGTTGGAGAAGGCCGCCGCGTCCGCCACCGTCTGGGCCTCGATGCGCTCACGCACCTTCATGGTGAAGGACAGCGTCAACGTCACCATCAGCACCAGGAGCAGCGTGCTGAGCGCGAACAGCACCATCGTCTGGCCACGGGAATGAGAGCGCTTCATCTGGGACAGTCCATGGAGGCGAAGTGACGCGCCTTGACGGGCGTCATCATCCGCATGGTGAAACTGGTTTCAATGGGGAAGACGTACTCACGGCGGCCCACGCGGCTGGCCAGCTCGTCGCGGACGTCCGCCGCCAGCGCGTAAGGGCTGGGGAACTCGCCGGCCCCCCAGTTCGCGTTGCGCTCCGCCAGCACCAGCGGATTGGCCGCCGTGTAGTCCTGGATGCCGAGCTGCGCGAGGAACATCCGCGACATCACCCAGTTCGCGAAGGGGATGCGCATGGGGTACCAGTAGATGAGCCGTACCTCCAGGCGCCGCAGGTGCCCCGGGTCGTCGAAGCCACGGTCCTGCGGGCTCTCCACGCCGCCGCCCGCCAGCCCCCGGTTGATCCACACGATGCTGCCGGTGTGCACGCCGTCCAGCCCGGCCTGGTACCGGTTGTCCCGGCGCGGCGCGAAGGCCATGGCCAGCCGCTCGGGCGCGCCCGCGCCGCCGCCGTGCTCGCCGCCCACCTGCGGCACCCGCATGCCGATGAAGGAGTGGAACGAAGGCAACAAGGCGAGGATGGCCGCGTGGCTCATCCGCTCGCACTCACCGTGGGCCACGCTGCCCGCGCGCGTCGCGCGGAAGGCCGCGTACTGCGCGAGCACGCGCGCCTGCAGCATCAGGAACAGCTGAAGCGTGCCCAGGACCAGGAACACGACGAGCGGAAGCGATAAAGCCGCCTCCACCATCGCCTGACCGGACTGCCTTCCTCGGCTCGGACGCTGTGAATTCATGGCGAACGTATGTTCCGGGGATTCAGCCGTGATCGGACATACGTCAACTTGACGGGGCGTTCCTTGCATTTCACACAGGAGAGCACGACTCCGCGACAACCGCGTTTTTCTAGCGTGAAACAACCGAGTTACAGCCTCCCTCCGGTTGCTCCTGGGGTTAGCGTGACTTCATCCCCTTTGTGTCCAGCTGGTACTTTTTCACCAGCCGCTCAATGGACTTCCGGTGGAGCCCGCTCTCACGGGCGGCGCGAGACAGGTTTCCTTCGCAGCGCGTCAACACGCTGGAGATGTATTCGCGCTCGAAGTTCTCCAGGAGCTGCTCCTTGGCGTCCTTGAAGGAGAGGTGCTCGTTGAAGGGTAGCGGCCCTTCGCGAATCTGTCCCCGCACGCGGGGTGGCAGGTGCGCGGGCTGAATCTCCTCGCCCTCGCTGAAGGTGAGGACGTGAGACAACACGTTCATCAGCTCGCGCACGTTGCCGGGCCATGAATACGACATCAGCAGGCCCAGGGACTCCGCGGAGAAGCGCTTCTTGCCGTGCTTGCCCACCACTTCCGGGTCCGCGAGCGCGCGCTTGAGGATGAGGGGGATGTCGTCGCGGCGCTGGCGCAGCGGCGGCAACTGGATGGTGATGACGGACAGGCGGAAGTAGAGGTCCTCGCGGAAGCCGCCGCACTGAATCTCCTTCATCAGGTCGCGGTTGGTGGCGGCGATGACGCGGCAGTCCACCTCGATGACGTCGTTGCCGCCCACGCGCCGCACCTCGTGGTTCTCCAGCACGCGCAGCAGCTTGGGCTGAAGGTCCAGCCGCAGCTCGCCCAGCTCATCCAGGAAGATGGTGCCCCCGTGCGCGCGCTCGAAGGCGCCCGGCCGGCTGCTCACCGCGCCGGTGAAGGCGCCCTTCTCGTGGCCGAACAGCTCGCTCTCGATGAGGTTGGGGGGAATGGCGCCGCAGTCCAGCACCTCCATGGGCCCCTTCGTGCGGCCGGACAGCTCATGGATGGCGCGCGCCACCAGCTCCTTCCCAGTGCCCGTCTCACCTTGGATGATGACGGACACATTCATGGGGGCGATCTTCTTGATGAGGCCGAATATCTGCCGCATCTTCACGCTCTGCCCCACCATGTCGCACAGCTCGCCCTCGCGGTCGGGCTCGATGGTGACCTCCTCATCCAGCGGCGCGAAGGTCAGCACCGACGAGCCCGCGCGAATCTGCGAGCCCGGTGACAGGTAGGCCCGCTCGATGCGCCGGCCATCCAGGAAGGTGCCGTTGGTGGAGCCCAGGTCCACCAGCAGGTAGCCCCGCTCGGTGAACTGGATTTCGAAGTGGTGGCGGCTGGCGGTGCGGTCCTCCACCAGCACCAGGTCATTGCCAGGATGCGCGCCGCAGCGCAGCCGCTCCTTGTCGCTCACCACCGAGCGGCCGGTGTCCGGCCCCGCGGTGACGGCCAGGCGGCACTTGTGGAGCTTCACCGTGGTGCGCGGGTCCACCACGAGCGTTTCGCTCAACAACGGGGAGTGGTTCAGGTCTTGTCCGACGTCGCCGGGACTGGTGTGGATGTCGTCAGGGTGCAGAGGGGGAGCACTCATCTGCGCGCGAGGATACCAAAGGCCCCCCACGAGGCCCGCTCCTCGCGGGCGTCCGTGCTAGGCTCCCCCGCCC